>NZ_JACRVR010000030.1:0-37326 GCF_018811975.1 Acetobacter sp. P1H12_c
TTCATCTTCCAAGGCCTTCAGTCGTTTGGCCTCAGATACCTCAAGGCCACCATAGCGGGTCTTCCATTTGTAAAACGTCGCATCACTGATCCCGTGTTTGCGGCAAAGATCAGAGACCTTGAGCCCAGCCTCCTGTTCCTTCAGCACCCCTATGATCTGCTCTTCCGTAAAACGACTGCGTTTCATTCGTCCGTATCCTTCTCGATCGGACTCTACTTTAAAATGGTTACATTTTCGGGGGGCACGTCACAAACATTGCTGCCACGCAGGTCAGCCCCAGATAAATTGACGCATGCTGAGGCATGGAGGCCGCAAACAGACTTGAGACAAAAATCGGCGCTTTGGGGTTAAGCAGGTTTGTCAGAAACCCTGCAAAAAAGCTGTTAGAGCGCTGGTCCGTGGTGAGAGACGCCGTGCCAGCCTCCCCCTCATTTTTCCAGCTACTCATCAGCAATTTTGCCCCGACGGTCATCAGGTACAGTCCGCCGCCAATTTTAAGCGCCAGATAAAGCCATGGGGCGGCAATAAAGAGCGCGCGAATACCAAAAAACCCTGCAACTCCCCAGACAGCAACGCCTGAGGCTATCCCGAAGGTGGCCTGCAAGGCGGCTGGCCGCCCCTTCATGACGGCAAGACGTGTCACGAGCAGGAAGTCCAGTCCGGGCACAATCATGGCCACCAGCCAGAACGCGGTGATGGCAGCAATGACGGAGAAATCCTGTGTCAGTGTCATAGGCGCTCGTCCCCAACAGTCCATTGTTCATTTTTAGTCTGACGATAAGACCTGCCGGAGAAGCAGGGCGCAGGCAATACCAGACGCCTGCCTCTTACAGCCTGTCCTCCGTCGATCCGTCCGACAGCACCCCTTCCCATTTGGCGGAAATAGCAGCGGCGTAACCGTTGCCCAGCACGTTAGTGGCCGTGCGGGCCATATCGAGGAAATGGTCAATACCGAGGATCAGGGTAATCCCTGCTTCTGGCAAGCCGAACTGCGGCAGCACCGCGACCAGTGTCACAATGGAGGCGCGCGGCACACCGGCAATGCCTTTGCTGCTCAGCATCATGACCAGCACCATGGTAAACTGCTGCATGGCGGACAGGTGAATATCATACACCTGCGCGATAAAAAGCGCACCAAAGCTCTGGAACAGGATGGAGCCGTCCAGATTAAAGCTGTAGCCCAGCGGCAGAACAAAACCGCTGATACGGGTGGGCACGCCAAAATTCTCCAGCTTTTCCAGCAGGAGCGGATACACGGATTCACTACTGGCTGTGGCGTAACCCAGAATAAGCGGCTGAACCAGTTCACGGATCAGGTCTTTAATCCGGCGGCCCAGCACCAGAAATGCCAGTGTTGTCAGCACAACCCACAGCACCAGAATGGTGCCGTAAAACTCCACCAGAAAGCGGCTATACTGGATCAGCATCCCGCCGCCACTATGGGCGATGCTGCCCATCACGGAGCCAAAAACGGCCATGGGGGCCAGCAGCATGACGATATCCGTCATCCGCAGCATGATGTGCCCCAGTTCTTCCGTCCAGCCGAGCATGGTCTTTCCGGCCTTACCCGCCGCAGGGAGCGCGAGACCAAACAGCACGGAAAACACGACAATCTGGAGGATATCATTGCGGGACATGGCGTCCAGAACGCTGGTCGGCACGATATGCAGCATAAAATCCACCGGCTGGAAGGGGTGCTTCAGACCAGCCAGATCTTCCACCGCCGGAGGTTCAAACCCCTTACCCGGCTGGAGGATATTCCCCGCCAGCAGGCCGATCAGCAGTGAGACGAAAGACATACTGATGAACCACAGCAGGATCTTACCGCCGATGCGGAACACCTGACTGTCATCCCCCAGCTTGCCAATACCGCTGACCAGCGTGGCAAAGACCAGCGGTGCAATAACCATTTTGATCAGCCGCAGGAACAGCCCCGTCATGAGCGTTGCGGCCTGCTCGGCAAAATGAATAACAGCGGGTGAGAGCGTATGAATAAAAAGCCCGCTCACCACACCAAGAACAAGAGCTATCAGAATGGCATAAGTCCGCCGTCTGGTGTTGACCGGCTGCGTCCCAATAGCCATTCCGTTGTTCCCTGTTCTGGTTTTCTGCCACTATTTTGCCGGTTTCTACGCTACTGCCAGCAATATTTGAAGACCAGACCGGCCCCATCTCATGAATTCTTTCACACAAAGAAGACTCCATGAAATAGATGAATAATCGTAACAAGAGATGTTCGATAATAATACGAAATGAAATAAAATTTCTCCAGACGCCGCAGAAAACTCACAGTCTTTCAATAACTCACAAAAATTCTTCTAAAAAATCCACCTCCTGTTGTTGATTTCAGGGGGATTTGCTGGCTTTGTCCCGTCAAAGTTCAAAAAAAGAGGTGCTTTTTAAGGTTATGGTCAGAGTGTCACGCCCACGCTGCTCCCGTCTTTTTTACGCAGCGCTGGTCGGATCAGTCTTTACCCACCTCCCGCTCCGGCCTGTGCAGGCGGCACAGTGGTACACAGGGTCTCTGGTGTCTCCCTCTGGTGCCAAATCGCACGCGGGGGATCTCGGGGTGGAACCGTACTATACCTACAGTCAGCCTGTTGGCAGCTTTGCCTCAAACGGCACCAGTCACCCGCTCCATCCACGGCAGCAAAGCTTCAGTAATTCCACTTTGTGGAAATACGGCATTACGGATGATATCAGCATTCAGGCGCATACCGTCGTCAGCTATGGGTGGAAACATGCGGCTGGCCATTCCCACGGTCCGCAATTTGGGGATTTTCCGGTTGATTTCATCTGGCGGTTTCTCCACCCCGACCCTAGGCGCTTCATCCCGGACCTGAACCTGTTTGCAGGCGTTGTCATGCCAACGGGGGCTTACTCCCGCCTGCGCACCACACAGGATGGTACGGGGACAGGCGCTTACGTCTTCCGCATGGCCATCACCAGCCAGTCCACCTACACCCTGCCCGGCCACCATGCCCTGCGCCTGCGCGTCTGGAACTGGTGGCGGCGTGCTTTAACCAGTGCGCGCCTGCATGATGCCACCACTTATGGCACCTCCGCAGGCTTTCACGGCACCGGGCGTCCGGGCATGAGCGGCCAGACCGGCTTTTCTCTGGAATATGGCCTTAATCAGCGCTGGGTTCTGGCGATGGATCTGGCACGGGACTGGGGCAACGGTTCACACGTTAAAGGATGGAACGCTGCGGGCACACGGATCAACAAGATCAGTGCGGCCTCAACCGACTGGCAGATTGCGCCAGCCGTGGAATATAACTGGAACCCGCGCTGGGGGATTATTGCCGGAGCCGCCGTTTATTACGCCGGACATAATACAGGGATTAAGGTCGCCCCGCAGTTTGCCGTAAATGCGGTGTTCTGATCAGCTATTCCCAACTTCACGGAGCGACTGACGCGCCCAGATATCCTCCCGCGCACGGCGCTGGGGTGGCCGGGGCTGGCAGGAAATAAAATACAGCCCCACCACAAAGACGATGTTGGACAACGCATTAAACCACATCGGCAACTGGAACGGCGCAGGCGCATCATACGCCTGATAAAGCACGTAAGCGGTAAACGGGATGGAAACCAGCCGCACCCCCACCAGCATGTAGCGCAGCGGGTTGGGCCTGCCGGGCTGCACGAGCACACGCATACGGTTCAGGCCGATAAAGAACGTGATGCACAGGCCCCAGACCAGCACGTTGAACATCATGTTGGAAATATCTTCCATCCCGCCAATGACGAAGACGGCGATAATGGAAACCGCAGAAAACAGCAGGGAGCCAAGCTGGCAACTCATGCCGACTTCCAGTGCAGGCATGCGTTCAGGCAGCCTGTCCGCCAGAGGCTGACAAATTTCGTCCAGCAACCAGCTATCCACACGTGTGATGCGCTCACCTAGGGTCATACAGGGAGCATAACGGATTGTCCGGGCGGATGCACCTTTCAATCCTGCAAGTTTGCCATCTTTACGGCAAAGCTGCGCACCCGGCCGGACGACCAGCCGGGTGCGGGGAAAAGCTCAGGCTTCTTTTGTCGGTTCGGCCGGGGGGAGCGTGCCGTCCGGCGTCTTTTTGTCCACCGCCTGCGGCAGGAAATGCGCCAGCGTGGTCAGAACGGCATCAGCCGGCAGGCCCGTCCGCTGCACCAGATCATGCACCGTGCCGCTGCCCAGAATATCACGGATCTCATCCGCTGTGGCCGGGACATTGGTGCCCTGGCTGATCCATGAACGAACCTTGTCACCCAGACCGGCCTGATCAGCCTGCGTCAGGATGTTCTGTAGTGTTTCAGGCTGAAGCAGTTTCTGGAGCTGCTGCTGCATTTCTCCCTGAAGGCTGACGCCCAGCGCGCCTTCAACTTTCCCAACAAGGTTCTGAAAGAAATCGGACATGTAAAGCCTCTCTGCTTTTCCATTTATGCCTGCATGCAGGTCCTGCGCAATGTCAGGCGGGCATCACTCAAGATGATCATGGACCAAATAGCAGTCATGTGCGAGATCAATAACTGCCTTTCTTATCGTCCGGGCACCCTGCTGAGATGGACCGATAGCTGATATGCGTCTGACACCTCAAGGAAAATTCAGGGAATCGGGCTACTTTGAAAGACTGAAACGCTTTGAACAGCCGCAGCCAAAAAAGTAGCTCCTTTGCCCAGTCTTCCCGTCTTCCTCCTTGACCGCATCGGGCCTTTGCGCCACCTGCGTCCGCTCCGCCGCCCCGGTGAGCAGCAGAGCGGCCGCCTCCGCTGGCTGTTTGCGCCCTCCCTGCCCGCACTTGGCTTTGCCGTACGCACCACAGCCGCCGCACTGATCGCCCTGATTATTGCGCTGTGGATGGAACTGGATGATCCGCAATGGGCCTCCATGACCGTCTGGATTGTGGCGCAGGGCTCACGCGGGGAAAGTATTTCCAAAGCAAAATGGCGACTGGTGGGGACCGCCATTGGCGTGGTGATGTCCATCACGCTGATTTCCGCCTTCATCCAGCAGGCGTGGCTGTTTTTCCCGGCACTCGGGATCTGGGTCGGGGTGTGCTGCACACTGGCGACAGTTGTCAGAAACTTCCGCTCCTATGCGCTGGTGCTGGCGGGGTATACCTGCGCCATTATTGCCATCGGGGCCATTCCCAACCCCGCCAACGTGTTTATGACAGCCATGTCCCGCGCAACCTATATTGTGCTGGGCATTACGTGTGAGAGCGTTCTGGCTGGTCTGTTCGCCCACAATCTGGCGGATATGGCGCGACGCAATATTCGTGACAAACTGCGCACCGCGCTGGGCAATGTCTCGGCCTCGGTCTCCAGCCTGCTCTCGGGGGATGAGGAAGCTCTGGTGCGCTCACGCGCCATGTTCGGCCCCATTCTGTCAATCAATGACCAGATTGAATTCTCAGAAGTGGAAATGGGTCCGCACGGGCATGAGGGGGACCACGCCCGCGCAGCACTGGCTGCGGTGTCCGTCCTGCTCTCCCGTGGTCTGGGTATGGCGGTGCGTCTGCAATATGTGGATACGGACCAGCCGGTTTTCCGCGCCACGGCGGCCAGAGTCAGCACCTTTCTGACCAGCCTGCCACCGCAGCTTGAAAATGATGATACCGTCCAGCATCTGCTGGAAGATCTGCGCCTGCTGCGCGGGGAATGTCGCCAGCAGATTGTGGATGCCCTGACGACTGAAATCAGCATGCAGCAGGTCCGGGTGCAGGATAACCCGGAAATTCAGGCCCTGCTGGACGGCCGTATTCTGCACAACGCGCTTGATGAACTGCTGGGGGAACTGGAACAGGCGATCCGGGAATATGATGCCAGTCAGCATTTTATCCGCGGGGACCACTTCCACTTCCGCCTGCAGTCACATGTGGACAAGCGGGAAGCCTTTTATAACGGGCTGCGCGCGACCGTCGCCATCACATCGGCCGGACTGGTGTGGGAAGTCACGGCATGGCCTGCGGGCCTTGGCTTCATCACCTTTGTCGCCATTGTGTGCGGTCTGTTCGCCACGCGGGAAAATCCGGTGGTGGCCACCACCCAGTTTATGGTCGGCAGCCTGTGGGCGGCCCTCGTGTCCTTCTTTCTTGTGTTTGTGGTGCTCCCCACACAGGAAACCTATGAAATGCTGGTGGCCTCCCTCACGATCCCCATGATCGCAGGCGGACTGGCCAGCCGGAACGCCGGGACGGCCCTGCATGCGGCAGCCTACACACTGCTGCTGCCCAATTTTGTGCACCCCTTCAATCAGGGGCGTGAGGACGAAATTGCCTGGTTCAACAGCACGGCCGCCATTCTGCTCGGCGTGGCGTTTGCCGTCATTATGTTCCGGGCGGTTATGCCGTTCAGCAGTGCAGCGGAACGCTGGCGCATGCGCCGCACGCTGCTGCGTGACCTGCGCACGCTGGCATCCGCCGAACCCATCCCGCTGAACCAGAACTGGATTGGCCGGAATATTGACCGCTTTGCCCGGCTGATCCGCCACGCAGGCCCCACGCCCTCCCCCACCATTGAGGGCTGCCTGCAGGGCACACTGGCTGCCATGACCATTGGTCTGAACATCATCCGCCTGCGCAACCTGCTGCAACGCGACCAGATTCCGCCTGCTGCCCGCAGGCCGATTGAAGTGGTGATGAAGCGCATGAGCCGCTTTACCGGCAAATATGGCCGGACGGCCCAGAGCGCGCGCATTGCCACCAACACGCTGCGCCGCATTGAGGCCATGGAACCGAACATCACCACCCGCATCGAACTGACCCGCGCCATTGCCTACCTGATTGTGGTCTCGCACGAGCTGGAAGCCAATGCCGTGTTCCTTGATGCGTCCAAGCCTTACAAGGCGGCATAAATCCTTCATTCTGCCGCTTTCTGAAAAATAATTTTAAGATGTACCGGGCTGCCGCCTTCATGTTATAACACGGGTTCTGGAGGAATTTCTGGCCCGTGTCTGTGTCTTCTTTGTCTGATCGCCTCGCACAGCATATTCATGCGTGGGCTGCCAGAACCTCTCTGGGCCGTGCTGGTCTTTCAGAAAAAGCGCCCCTTGCATGGCTGATTGCCCCCTCCCCGGCCAATCTCGGTTTTGCTCTGCGCACAACCTTTGCCGCCCTGCTGGCCCTCAGCCTCGCTCTATGGATGGAACTGGACAGCCCGCAATGGGCCGCCATGACAACATGGATTGTGGCCCAGAACTCACGCGGGCAAAGCATGTCCAAAGCCAAATGGCGGCTGATTGGCACATGTATTGGCGCCATAGCCGGGATTGCCTTTCTGGCGGCCTTTCCGCAGGAGCCGTGGCTGCTCTTCCCGCTACTGGCGCTGGGGGCCGGTGCCTGCTGCGCCGAGGCGACGTTTTTGCGCAACTTCCGCTCCTACGCACTGGTTCTGGTGGCTTTCACCTGCACCATCATCGTGCTGAGCGGGGCCAACCAGCCCGACAATGTCTTCATGATCGCCATGTCCCGCACCACCTACATCACGCTGGGTATTGTGTGTGAGAGCACGCTGGCAGGGCTGTTTGCCCCACGGCTGCAAACTGTTGCGCATGAGGAAATCCGCGGCCGGATGCAGGAAGCGTTAAGCGGAGCCTGCCTGAGCATGACGGGACTGCTACTGGGAGAAAAAGATGGGCTGTTCCGCTCCCGCGCGCTGATCGGCAGTATTCCGTCTCTCGCGGATCAGATCGAGTTCAGTGAAATTGAGATCGGCCCGCACGCCCATATTGGGGACCACGCCCGCGCGGTTCTGGCGAGCATTTCCACCTTTCTGGCCCGTGGGCTGAGCCTGCATATCCATATGCAGGCGGCGGCCCCGCTGCCTGAAACTTTTGAAAAATCACTTTCAGACTTTGCGCAGATCCTGAAAACCACCCCTGAACGCCTGACGACCGAGACCGATCTGGTTGCGGCCGCCCGACAGATCCGGGCGGACCTGTACCACACCCGCACCAACTGCCTGCAAACCGCAACGGACACGCTGATCCTTTTTGAACAGGCCAGATCCCACCGCAACAGTTCCGAACAACTGATGCGGGACCTGCTGGAAAGCCGTATTCTGGAAACAGCGCTTGCCAAGCTGATTCTGGAACTGGATGAAGCGGTGCAGCATTTTCTTGCAACGCTGGAACCCGGCACAAAAGACCATTTCCGCTTTGCCCAGCATATTGAAAAAGACCCCGTTCTGGCCATCAATAATGGCTTGCGAGCTGCCGTGGGGATCTGCGTTGGGGGTTTGATCTGGGAGGTCACGGCGTGGCCGGACGGATCTACGCTCGCCATGTTTGTGGCTGTCACCAGCACCCGCTTTTCCTCTTTTGAAAATCCTGTTCTTGCCTCAAGCGGTTTTTTAAGGGGCGCGGTCTGGGCTGCCGCGGTATCGTGGTTGCTGGTGTTCTTTGTGCTGCCGGAACAGGCCAGTAATGAAACACTTCTGGCCTCCCTGTTCTTCCCCATGCTGATTGGCGGATTAGCCCTGCGTGCCCCAAACTCCATTGGAACTGCCGCAGCCTATAACAATTTCATGCCGTTTATGGTGGGACCCGCGAACCACACCCGCCTGAATGAAATTGTCTGGTTTAACACCACGCCCGCCGTTGTTCTTGGCATTGCGCTGGGCGTGTGGGCCTTCCGGCTGGTTCTGCCGTTTGACCCGGCGGCCGAACGCTGGCGGCTCCGCCGCAGACTGGTGCGTGATTTACGCAGGCTGGCTGCACAAAAAAGCGCCTTTACGCCCGCCGAATGGATGGCGCGCTCCTGCGGACGAATTGCGCAGATTATCCACCATGCCGGTGTCCAGCCTGATGCGCTGACGGAAGCCTATCTGGCCGGTGCCATGGGGATTATGACGGTCGGGCTGCTGGTGCTGCGTATTCAGCATGTGCTGGCACATCAGGTGCTCTCACCGGAGCAGACACACCTGTTGCAGGATGTTCTGCACAGCATTGCAACCCTGCGAGGCAACAGCACTCGCCCTGCGGAAAAAGCCGCACAGGCCCTCGCCCTGCTGCGCCCGGCAGCGTTATGGGAGCCAAACCTGTCCTTACAGATGGACCTGACCCGCGCCGTCGGCAGTCTGGAAGTCATGACGCGGGAACTGGCGGATAACGTGACCTTTCTGGACACGAGCCGCCGCTTCCATCTGCCCCGCGCGGCCTGACGCCCACAGAACGGCCAAACTATTCCCAGAGTATCAGTGTATCCGAGCGTCCGTGTGTCAGTGTGTCAGTGCGTCAGTGCGTCAGTGCGTCAGTGTTGCTCAATATCATGAAAGCGCGTGTAATCCACGGCGATTTTCCCGTCTGGACGGGAAAGAACGATATCCACAAACCGGTGATTATGATGCACATGGTCAAACCGATACGCCGTTCTGGCAAAAACAGTCTGACCCAGAGCCTCGTCCGTGCCGGTCACGGTCACGACAATTTCGGCCTCTTCCTTCTCAAGCTCCGCCATGCTCTTGCCGTGCAGCGGACTTTCCGGGCCGATCACATGCGCCATGACAAATGCAAACCGCAGCACCGGCACATGAGACTGCACCAGTAAAAGCTGATCAAACTGCCGGACCAGATGCCCGTTTTCACTCAGCACCAGCCGGGAGAGCGAGACTTCCACATCCACGGATAAAATGACGCTCAGCCGCATATTGGCAATGCGGATACACAGTGCCGGGATACCATTTTCATTACTGATAACAGCTTTGTTGCTGAACATGATGCGCGCCCGGGGGCGGGCAAAACGGGCGAACACAACACCCGTTGCCAGCGCATTGATCATCATGCCAATCAGCACTTCAAACGTGACAATCACGTTGGCATACGGCCCGACAGGCACCATGCCGCCATAGCCCACGGTGGACAGCGTCTGCACACTGAAGAAGAACAGGGAGAGCAGCGTGTGCTGGCTATCACCCGTCACCTGCCCCGGTGCGACCAGATAGAGCAGGGCAAAGAACAGATTGATCAGAAAGTAGGAAATAACCGACCAATACACAAAAGACGGCCAGCTTGCCGTCAGAGCGTGGTGGTACAGGTCCGTCCAGACACTATCTGAAAGCCCGACGCGCACGACATCCCGGTGGGCCTTTTCCTCCACCAGTGCATGCGTGCGAAACCGGCGGATGGCTTCTTTTGTCGTGAAGTGGGATTTTTTGCCCGTCTTGCCGGTATCCTCAAGAGGCGTATCATCCAGCCGGTTATACCGCGCCGTAAGTTTCGCCTCACGCTTTTCCTTAAGATGGCGGAATAAGCTTTTCATGTCTGACCTTCTGATCTGAAAGGCCGCCATGCCGCGCGACCCTGCCGTCAGACGGTGATACACGCCCGCAGAACCGCGTGCGCCTATCATTTACGCATGACAAATCCGCATCACTTTGCAGCGATTTTTCTTATTGCGCTTTGGGCTCCGCAAACGGATGGAGGGAGACCCCGCCTGCCAGATGCGCCCATTCCGCCGCATCCCCCTGCGCGGATGTTGCCCCGCCACGCAGCAGCGTTTCCCCCTGCGTCACCGTTGCAGCATCTGCCGTATTGGCGGACTTGGCCTGCATGGACGCACTCTGTGCGGCCCGCGCCCAGAAACTGGCCGCTTTCTGGTGGTCCCCGCTGCGGTCGGCCGCCTGCCCGGCCAGAGCCAGCGCCCGCGCCATATCACGGTAAGAGGCTTCATCCCGCCGCAAAGTGGCCGCCTGCTCCGCAAGCTGCTCTGCCTGCACGGGGCTGGAGGCCAGTACGGCGCGCGCCTGAATTTCCGCCTTATCCGCCTGCTCCGTGCGGGAAAGCGGCGGCTTCAGCGCATTGAAATAGGTCAGCGCTTTCTGGAAAGCCGTTCTATCCTGCCCGGCATCCGCCGCCAGCCCCAGTACAAGGGCCGAGCGCGCGGCATAAGCGCGATCCGCCGCGTTCATACCGCCGGAAGCCAGCGTGACGGCCTGAGGATATTGCCACAGACGGTAGCGGGCCGCCGCTTCAATCAGGTCAAACTCAGGCTGTGCAGTCTGCCCGCGCAAAGCGGCCGCTTGCCGGGTTGTCTGCACGGTTTTAACCGCAGCCGCCGGATCATCCCCCGCCAGTTGCGCCACGGCCAGATCATACCCTGCCTCTGCCGCAGCCACCCCATCATCCCGCAACAGCGCCAGATCCGCTGCCCGACGATACTGGGTTATCGCCACGCTGTACCGGCCGAGTTCAAAGGAATCCTGACCCGCTGTCATGGCCTGATCCCACGCGGCGTCATCCCGCGCGGACGGGGCTTCCACCGCCCCGCCACCGCATCCGGCCAGAAGCAGGGGGGCTAGCAGGGTGAGTGCGGCAACGCGCTTCATGGCCGCACCTGCCGGGGGGCAAGACGGTTTTTTCTGGTGGTTTTCTGCCCGCCCAGCAGCCACACCCCCCGGAGCTGGTCTGTCAGCTTTTCCAGCCCGTACAGGGTGGTCTGCGCCTGTGCCAGCAGGGCTGGCAGATCTGCCGTGCTGGCCTCCACACTGCCAGCAATCGCGGGCAGATGCGGGGTCGCGCCTTTCAGATCATGCGAGGCAGAGCGCAGGTTGTTCATGGTGCCGTCCGTTTTGGTCATAATCCCGGAAACCTGCTGCTCAATCGGCTTCAGTCGGTCAATGACGGTGTTCAGAGAAACCGCTGCCGCCTGCGCCTGCTTGAGCAGTTCATCATTCGTCAGCAACTGGCCCACCGTCCCCTTGCCTGCGTGCATGTCGGTCATGGTGGCGTCCAGTTCGGCCATCATGTGGCGGGCACTGGCAATGGCGGGCATGATCTGCGCCTGAATATCATTGAGTGTCGCGGTAATCTGGTCCGCCGGGTTGGGGGCAGGTGTGGCGCTGAGCACCGCATAGCTCCAGTCCATTGCCTCGCCATGCCCTCGGCTGAGTTCCAGATAAGATGATCCTGTGACAATAAACTGCTTACGGATAATGGCTGTACTGTCCCGCCGGATAAAGGGCTTGGCCTGCGGGTCCAGATCCACCAGCGCATACATATCACCCGAGGGGTTGAGTTTCACGGCGCGGATGGTTCCGGCATGGGTGCCCAATAGCTGCACATCACTCCCCACCGTCAGACCACCCACGCCCGAAGCAGGCAGCGTGACATGCAGGCGCGCGGGCGGTGTCAGCCAGTTTTGCAGCACACCAGCTTCCACCACGGCGCCGGCAAACAGCACCACGCTGAGAAGGACAAGGAACCCGACCCATTCATCCGCATAGCGGAGGGAAATGAGAGGTTTGATTTTCTGTCTTAAGCGGATCTGGAACATTATGCCGTCCGTATTTCTACAAGCCCGTCATCAGCCAGGCGCCATATACTCGTTATCCCCTGCCGGTAGCCCTGCCATATGGCATTATTACGCACCAGCCAGATAACACCTGCGCCCCTGTCCCGCGCATCCGTTATTGCACTGAGAAACGGATTTTGCAGGTCCACGGGGCTTCCTTCCAGCGGGTCTTCCAGAAGCAGCAGGCGGGGCCGCCCGAGAAACGCCCGCACACACCCGGCCCGCAGCAGATCCACATCGGACAACATGCTGGGCCGCAGCACTGGCAGGCCGGGCAGACCGAACAGTTCCCCAAGCCTTGCCGCTTCCGCCACAATTTCATCCAGCGGGCGGGATGTATGGTGCAGTTGCTGGAGGGTAATCGCAAGATGTGTGTTCAGAAACTCTGGCCAGCTTGCCCGGCGGGTCATGCGCCCGATGCGGCCGCGCAGGGCGTTAAGCTCCCTGTCATGCAGATCTGCCCAGTCCAGCCCCATGAACCTGACGGCGCCATCATCCAGAGGCACCAGCCCGCAGCACAGATCCGCAAACATGGTGGCGCGGGAAGTGGAGCGCGCTTCAACCACCATACAGTCACCGGGCATCAGCTTCATGCTGAAGGGCACGGGCGGCAGGCCACTTTCCTCAAAAGAGGGAACAGCCTTGTTCAGTTCCAGCAGCGGGCCTGCGATACGTGTATCCATGAGCTTACAGATCCAGACTGAACAGCACGCTGACAGCCATCACAATCAGCATACCGCGTGAGAAGCCGCGCGGCAGAAGCGTGCGCAGATTGTCCTCATTTGTGGCGGTCAGCCCCGTCAGGCAGCCGCCCAGCCCCACAACAAACCCAACCGTGACGAATTTGAGCGGAATCACCAGATAATCCGCGCGGGACATGGCTGTGATCACATCATACAGAAACGTCCAGACCGGATTTGTCACCACGCCGGAAATCCGGCTGATAACGTAGCCCGTGACAAGAGCCGCGAAAGAAAACAGAATCCCCAGCGTAAAGCCGCCAACGGTAAAGGCCAGCGTCCGGGGCATGACCAGCAGCAGAAACGGGTCCAGCCCCTGCGCCTGCATGGAGCGGATTTCTCCGCCGGTTGTCAGCAGCCCCAGCTCCGTTACGGAGAGCATACCGTTGCGGCCCAGCAGCAGAATACCAACCAGAATGGGCGCAATTTCCCGAATGACGACATCAATCAGAATGGTGCCAGTCATTTTGGCCATCCCCGCCAGACCAAGCCAGTAAATGGTCTGGGAGACGGCGGCCACACCTGTCAGCGTCCCCGCAAACAGGGTGGCAATCAGACCGCCGCCAATCACGCTGCGCATGGTGGAGGCAAATTCAAACCGCACGGTCCGCCGCCAGGAATGGGCGCGGAAACTTTCAAAAATAACGCCCCAGCTTGCCCCGAGCATAATCAGGAAAAAGCGGATCTGCCGCCGGGTCAGCCGCCCCAGCCATGCCAGTTTTTCCCGCGCCCATTCACGCAGCGTCAGTTTTGGCCGGTGCTGGGGGTGGCTGGCGGCATCCGCCTCCAGAATCGGGTCCCGCTCTTCCCCCGGATTACGTGGTTCGCTGCTGCCACTCATCGGCGTGCCGCCAGAATATAAGCGCGGCCCAGCCCCAGATGCGGCGCAAAGAAGGACCCGCGAGAGCGGAACAGATATCTGTCACGCAACGCCTGATACACGCGGTCCGTCACCTGAATGGTGCCGCCATCACTCGCGCCCTGCGCCATCAGTTCCGCGAGCGAGACCGTCTGCCCCCACAGGTTGAACACTTTTGGGTCTTCACCCACAGCGCCACCAAAGGCCGCGCCATAGTCCAGCCCCATGGCAAAAACCGGCTCAAGATTAGCGGCCGCCAGTGTTGCCATGAATGTCTCGCGCATGGTCAGCGCGGCATCGGCAATGCGGATAATGGCTGTGGGGTCTTCCTCAACCGTACAACCCGCCATGCAGATCATCCGGTGCCCTGCCACCTCCACCGCAAACAGGCCGCGCTCTCTGGAAATGCGCTGCACATCGGTTGCCAGGGCATTAATCAACTGGAGCAGACTCTGGGTTTCCGCCTCACCATCCACAACCGGGTCAGAAAACGTGATCACCAGCACCGCAACGGACGGATAAATGCCTGACGTGCTGACACCTGCCACCTGCGGCGCCTGCATCAGCATATTATCATAACGCGGCGCAGGCAGCGGCGTGGCGGATGCCGCAGTGCCCGGAATATCCTCAGCGGCCAGAGCATGCGTCCCGGCATCATCCGCGGTTTCCGCCAGCCTGATCCCGGCGATGGAGGCCATAAGGTCTACAAAATACAGCAGATGCGGCGCCATGTGCGCATCTTCCAGCACCAGCCCGCCCATAATCCCTTTCGGGCCGTGAATGGGGTAGATCGCGAGCATTCTGGTGCCCAGTTCCCGCATCACGAGGCGTTCAAACTGCCGGGTGCGTTCATCCGTGGCGGCATTCTCAACCGTTAGCACGTCCCCGGCTTCAATGGTTTCAAACAGGTCGCCCAGATCGGCGCGCGACATTTCAAAACCACCGGAATGGGCATCCTGTTTCTGATCATACGAATCCTCGCAGATCATCGCCGCACCATCGTGCAGCAACCGCCAGATGCTGGCCCGGCGCGCATCCGTGATGTGCACAAGCTGCTCTGTTAGCACCAGTGGTTCGGCAGCCGGGTCAAACAGGCGGGGGGTGGCGGCAACCTGCTGCACGGCTGCGGTTTCATGCGCAATCTGCGCGCCCTGCTGCCCCAGTTTGCGGGCCACCCGTTCTGACCGCCGGACCTGCCGCACCAGAAACCCGGCCAGCACCAGAGAGAACACAATAATAATGCCTGCAAACTGCAAGCTCTGCTGGCTGCTCTGCCGGGCAAAGTTTGCAAAATCACTCTCCGGGGCGGACAGAAGCAAAATCCAGCCCTCTGCTGAATTTTTCAGCGGGGACGCAATGGTGACGTAGCGTTTGCCATTCAGCTCAAAACTGCGTGGCCCGAACCCCCGCACGCGGTAATGGTCATACCCGCGGGCAAAAACCGGGTGCGTCTTGGGGTCCAGCACCATCTTGTTGGGGTCCCATCCCGCAGCTTCCGCCTGCTGCATGATGTTACGCCCCGCAATGACCCGGCCCTTGCTGTCCAGAATAATAGCGTTGCCGGTTTTGCCGACTTTCAGATGGTCAAGAAAGGTGCTGAGTTCATTGAGAGAAATATTGGTAGCAAACACATAGGTATGCCCGTTTGAACCCTTAAACCGCAGGGAGCTTGTCATCACAAACTGGCGCGCCGTGGCAAACAGATACGGCTGCGTCCACTGCGTGTCCGTCTTGCCCTCCGTATTGGTGTACCATGGGCGTTTCCGGGGGGCATATCCGGTTGCGTCGGTATATTCCTCGCCGGTTTTTACACCATCATCCGTATAAAACTCGCGGTGATAGACCTGTTTGCCATCGTGCAGCTCAAAGGCGGTGCGTTCCTGATTTTTACCATCCGGCCCGCGGGTAATCAGACGGAAATGCCCGTCTTCATCCCCCAGATAAAAGGACTGTAACTGCGGCACGCTTTGCAGCATGGCCGCACCGTAGGAATTGAACACCCGGTCAGCCACCTGCGGCGGCGCATGCGTAATCATCCCGCTGGCGATGATATTCCCGGCCATGGCGGGCATAATGTAGTCTGACACTTCCTGAGAAATGTTCTGCTGCACAGCGCCCAGCAATTCATGCGTCAGCGCCACAACGCCCGCCCGCGTGGAGCGATAGGAATGCAGGCCAATAGCGGCAATGGCCCCCACAACCAGCACCAGCGCGCCAAAGGGCAGAACCAGATGCAGCAGGACGCGCTTTATGGACGCATCATTCTGCACAGTCGGGTCGACAATCTCATCAGAAGACACGTGATTTTTTCCCCTGACTTCCGGTCATAAATCCCTCATCCGCGGCAGATGTCTAAAAATTAAGGTGCCCAGAACGCGGCGGATTGTCCAGCCCCATAGCACTGCCGGGGCGCGCAGAGCCTCTATGCTCTGCCCCCTGCACACATCTGCTCCTGAGAGAAAACAGGCAACCGCCGGGAAATCAGGCTTCCAGATCAGCCTCAAAGCGCGTTGGCACATCCAGCGCCTGCCCCAGTCTGGCAAGTCCGCGCCCCACTGTTTCCCCCCGCACGGCCACGCGCGAGGACACCAGCTTGAGCACCAGCTCCTTGCGCTGCCACAGCAACGCCGTGCCATCCAGCAAAACGGCCGTGCCGCCGGAGAGCGAATAAGCCAGCCGCAAGGCCTGCCCCAGCACAATGGCGCGCCGCCATGCGGCCTCGCTCAGCAGCGTGCGGGAGGTTGCCAGAAACTCGACAGTCGTATCCGCGGCGTAGCGCACGGCCAGCGCCAGTGAGAGCCAGGCCCGGGCCTCATGGTCAAACCCCACACCCTGCATACGCAGAATACGCCAGTAGGTCTGCTCTGCCCGGTATTCCGGGTGATCGTGGCTGCCGACATCAGAGAGGATGCAGGCAATGCGCCGCAGATGCTGCTCCTGCGGTGTTTCCTTGGGCAGAAGGCCATCTGTCCAGCGGCACAAGACATCCGGCAGCGTATTGCTCCGTCCCAGCCGGGCACACATATCCCGCGCCACAACATCCATCGGGTCCTGCGGCAGGCAGTCCGGGGCGACATTGAGCATGTACCACCCCTCCCGCAGACCATCCACGCAGAACACCACCCGGTCAGGCTGCACCTTACGCAGCAGCCTGCGCAGCACGGTGGCCGCAAACGGCACATCATCCAGACGTTTTTTGGGGGCTCCGGGCAGGCGCTCCAGACCACGGCGCGGCGCGTGCAGCAGCCAGCCTGTCATCTCCCGCGCTTCTTCCAGCCCCAGAGTATAATAATGCACAATGTTCAGTGGATACTGCATGCGGGCAATGTGCAGGCGCGCCAGCGCACGGAACGCCCCGCCCACCAGATACAGCGTGCTGCCTTTGACCTGAGGCAGCCATTTGACGGCCCCGATATCCTCGTCCGCCAGCGTGCGGGCCACTTCAAGGTCGCCTTTCGCACGGTCACTCAGGCGGATTACGCCGAGCGGCAGGGTATTGGCGTCATGCCGCCCGTCTTCCGTCAGGTGGATCAGTTCCAGTGACCCCCCCCCAACATCGGCCACCAGACCATTGGCGCGGGGGATGCCGCACATCACGCCAATCGCGGAGTGGTCAGCCTCCTCTTCCCCGCTCAGGATGCGGATGGGCACGCCCGGCATGTTTCTGCGCAGGGCTTCCACAAATTCCGGGCCGTTCAGCGCATCACGCACCGCAGCGGTGGCCAGAATTTCAAACGGGTCCGCGTTCATGGCGCGCGCAATGGCGTGGAAGCGGCTCAGCACTTCCATCGCCATCTGCACGCCTTCTTCATTCAGCTTGCCTGTGGCGGTCAGCCCGCGGCCCAGACGCAACACCGCCTTTTCATTAAAAATAGGCACGGGGTTGCGTGATATGCCCTCGAACACCACGAGGCGCACAGAATTGGACCCAAGATCAACAACGGCCGAGCGGCGCGGCATATCAGTCTGCATGGGCGGCACTCTACTCCCGAAACGCATTCACGAAAACCGGGAACAGACGCCGAAAACACGCTTTCTGATTTTCCCGCACCACTGGCTGAGGTCAGTCATCAAACATCAGGTCTTTGGACGTGGGCAGAGAGGCCGGTGCGCGCAGAGGCGTTTCATGCGCGGCGGAGCCCCGGCCCGAGAGTGAGGGATGCGTCATGAACCATTCATGCGCCGAGAACGGCCGCGCTCCCGGTGACAGTCTGCGCCACGTGCCGCTGGTTTCCAGCCCCCAGGATTGCAGGTTGTCTTTGATATTGGAGACCATGATCTGCCCCAGCATCTGGGCATGCACCGTCGGGTTGGTAACGGGCACCATGCTTTCCACCCGCCAGTCCATATTGCGCGTCATCCAGTCTGCTGAAGACAGATAAACCTTGGCATAACGGGACGGCAGACGGTGGCCGTTGCCAAACGCGAAAATACGCGAATGTTCCAGAAAACGCCCGACAACCGATTTGATGCGGATATTCTCAGAGAGACCCGGCACACCCGGACGCAGGCAGCAGATCCCCCGGATTACGCCAACAATCCTGACCCCGGCGCAGGAAGCACGATAGAGGCAGTCGATCAGGTCCGGGTCCACCAGCGCATTCATCTTCAGCCAGATCGTGCCCGGACGCCCGGCTTTAACGTGGGCCATTTCTTCCTCAATCAGTTCCCGCAGGGTGCTGCGGATGGTGATGGGGGAGAAAGAAATAGCTTCCATTCTGGCGGGCATGGCGTAGCCGGTCACGTAGTTGAACAGGCGGGCGGAATCCCGCGCCAGTTCCGGCTTGCAGGTAAAAAAGGAGAGGTCCGTATAAATTTTGGCGGTAATCGGGTGGTAGTTGCCCGTGCCAAAATGCGCGTAGGACCGCACCTGATTCCCCTCACGCCGCACCACAAGGCTCAGCTTGGCGTGGGTTTTCAGGTCCGCAAACCCAAACACCACCTGCACCCCGGCGGCTTCCAGCGCGCGGGCAAGGCGGATATTGGCTTCTTCATCAAACCGTGCGCGCAGTTCCACCATGGCCGTCACGGACTTCCCGGCCTCGGCGGCTTCAATCAGCGCCTTTACGATGGGGGAATCGCGGGAGGTCCGGTAGAGCGTCTGCTTGATGGCAATCACGTTCGGGTCGAGTGCGGCCTGACGCAGGAACTGCACAACAACATCAAAACTTTCAAACGGGTGATGGACCAGCAGGTCCTTCGCGCGGATGGCAGCAAAACAATCCCCGTTGAAATCCAGAATCCGTTCCGGGAAGCGCGGCGTATAGGGCGGGAACAGCAGATCGGGGCGGTCATCCACAATCATCTGCTTGAGGTCCACCACGCCAATCATGCCGGAATGGACGGCAATTTCTTCCGATGGCAGGTCCAGACCGGAGGCAATGGCGTCCGCCAGTTCGGTCGGCACGCGCTTTTCCATATCCAGATGGATCACCACCCCACGGCGGCGGCGTTTGAGCGCACTTTCATAGGAGCGGACGAGGTCTTCGGCCTCATCCTCAAATTCCACATCGGTATCACGCACCACGCGCAGCATCCCGCTTTCCCCCACCACAAGGCCGGGGAAAAGCTGGTCCATGCACAGCGTGATCAGATCTTCCAGACGGATAAAGCGGACGGCATTATTCTCTGCCCCCTCCTTGCCCGGCAGGCGGATAAACCGCTCCACCTGCGCAGGCAGCAGGATAAGCGCGTTCATGGCGAAGGCCCCGTTTTCCGCCAGTAGCAGGCGCAGGCCGAGTGCCAGCCCCATGTTGGGGATAAAGGGCAGCGGATGCGCCGGGTCCACCGCAAGCGGCGTCAGAACCGGGAACACACGGTCCATAAAGCAGGCATGCAGCCATGTGCGGTCGGCTTCATCCAGATCAGCCGGTTCACACAGAACCACGCCTTCTTCCGCCAGCAGGCCGCGCAGTTCCACCCAGATACGCTGCTGTTCACGCAGGAGCTGGGCGCAGCGTTCACGCACCGCATCAAGCTGCTGGGCCGGAGTAAGGCCATCCGGTGAGAGAGCGACCAGCCCTTCCCGCACCTGCCCGACCAGCCCGGCTACACGCACAGAATAAAATTCATCCAGATTGCTGGCGCTGATGGACAGAAAGCGCAGGCGTTCCAGCAGCGGGTTGCGGGGGTTATCCGCCTCTTCCACCACGCGCTGGTTAAAGGCCAGCCATGAGAGTTCCCGGTTGATAAACCGCTCGGGCATTTCCAGCGTCACCTTTTTCTGGGCCGGCTTTTTGCTGGCCCGGCTGGCGGCCGGTGCACGTCTGCGGGCGGGCACTCTGGCTCTGGCTGATTGGCCTGTTTTTTTATTCTGCGCCGTCGTCACACCCATTCTCCCTGTCTGCGCCACGCCCGCCTGCATTGGCCTTGCTGGCACGTGGCCATCGTCTCTGATGTTGCTGCACCATACTGTACAGTCATCTGACGGGAAAAGAATGGCACATGTTACGGTTTTATGTCGTCCCATTCCCGCGATCCGGCGGCGGGCACCGCAAACAGGACATAAAAAAGGCCCGCAGAACCGTTGTCCCGCGAGCCTGTTTCACAAATCATTTTCCGCTGCGCAATCCGGCGTTTTACACGCCGGACCTTATCAGAAGCGTTTCAGGACTCAGAGATGCCCCTGAGACAATTCCTTCGCCAGCGCCTGATTTTTATAAACCACTTTCAGCGCTTCCATGATGGCAGCGGTATCAACCGCAACAGCGCGGTTCGTGCTTTCATCATAATAGAAATCCCCACCCAGAGAGTGGATATTACCGTCAAAAATCAGCCCCACAGCATGGCCTTCAGAGTTGATCACCGGGGAGCCTGAATTGCCGCCGATAATGTCATTTGTGGAGACAAAATCATACGGCGTCTTCATATTCACATGCGCTTTGGCATCCAGCCAGGGCTTGGTGAGCTTGAAGGGGTCGGACCCGGTTGCGCGGTCATACAGGCCAGAGAAATAGGTAAAGGCCGGAACAGCTTTTCCGTTTTCATCCCAGCCTTTAACCTGCCCGAAGGATAGACGCTGCGTAAATGTGGCATCCGGGTAGGACGAGACACCATCCCGCTCAAAACGCGCCTTGGCCATCGCTTCCGTTGCCTGACGGGAGGGAGCCGCCACGTCATCATCCATCTGCTTGCGCAGGGCGCGGGTGTGCGGCTCGAGGCTGCGAGCCAGCACGATCATCGGGTCTTTGGAGGCCGCGACAGCGTCCGCGCCGCCTTTCCACAGAGCCAGACGCACCTTCGGGTCGGCCAGCTTCGTGCCTTTCACCAGCGTTTCCGCCAGATCATCCGGGGAGGCCTTGCCCAGAACCAGCTTCACCATATCATCATCCGCACCCAGCACCTGCCGCAGCTTGGAAAGAGAAAAGGCGAGTTCGGTTTTTTCAAGATCCGGATAGACCGGAGCCGTCGAGCCAAGCTCTGCTTCCAGCGCAGGCAGACGGGCATCATGGTAGGCCGTCAGACGTTCCGCATCCGGCTTCTGGCGTTCATTCGCGGCACGCACCAGCAATTTGGCATACTGGAACAGCTCGCCCTGAATCCCAAAAGAGCCTTCCAGCATCACATAGGGTTTGAAAATCCGCTTCTTGACGGCCAGAGCCTCCGCGTTTTTCGCCCACGGATCACCATAGGCTTCCTTGCGTTTGGGGTCGGCGTTAATCCAGTCCCGCAGGCTGGCTTCGCTCTTTGCCTTGGCATCCAGCAATTTGGGGTCAGCCAGAACATCCACGCGGCCGCGATAGACTTTCAGACTGTTTTCAATCCCGAAAATCCGCTCCTGCGCTTCCTGATGATGCGCGGCGTTTTCCCGGCTGTACTGCCAGAGTGCTCCATCCAGCGCGGAATAATTGTCAACAATAAACGGCACGGTCACGTTTCTGGAAAATTCCAGATCAGCCAGCGGCACTTCCCGCTCCGTGGAGCCCGGATTACCAGAGGTAAAGACCAGTTCCCCTTCCTTCGGACCTGCGGCGTCAAACGGCAGGAAGGCGTCAACCTTGGCAGGCTTGCCGTTTTCATAAACGCGCAGGAACGCCATATCGAGGTCATAGCGGGGGAAGTTGAAGTTATCCGGGTCCCCGCCAAAGAAGGCCGCGTTCTGGTCCGGCGCCATGACCATGCGCACGTCCTGATAGCGGCGATAACGGTACAGAGCGGTCCGGCCACCGTGATACAGGCTGATCACATCGCAGCGCCATTTGGTGGGGTCATCCTTGGCGCAGTCTTTTTCAATAGCGCTTTCTTCAGCCTGACGGGCCGTGGTGTAGGCAGCGCCATCCTTGCCGCGCAGCGCCGTCTGCATCCGCTCCGTCACGTCCGTAATGCTGTCGAGCTGGTTCAGCTCCATGGCCGGGCAGCGCTGTTCATCCGCAGGACTTTTGGCGCTGTAGCCATCCTGAAAATAATTTTTGCCTTTCCCGGAAAGCTGCTGGAGACATTCATTGGCACAATGGTGGTTGGTCATCACCAGCCCGTCGGCGGAGACGAAGGACGCCGAGCACCCCAGCGCCAGACGGGCGGAGGCTTTTGTCACGCGCTCTGTCCATGCTGGCGTGGGGGTAAAGCCGTAGCGTTGCTTCATCAGTTCCACGGGCAGATGGTCCATTGTCCACATCCCCTCGTCCGCATGCGCAAACGGGATAGCGGGAAGAACCGCAGGCGCGCAGGCCAGCACTGCCAGAGGCAACAGAGAACGCTTGAAAAAGCTGCTCATGATTGCAGAAACCACCTTCAGGTTGACGTTACACTATAACAAATCTGTCACACAGTGGCGCAGACACGCCCGCAGGGCAAGACGTTAAGGACGCGTTGCGTCCTCTTCCAGCACAGATTCCAGAACACCCGCCGCCAGTGCGCGCGTCACTTTCTCGCCCGATGCCAGTGCTGCTGCGTCCAGCCGGGCCGCCATATCCCGAATCGCGCCCGCATTGCGCGGCAGGCGCCGCAGCAGCCACTCCGTCACCGGCTGGGCCACCACCATCTGCCGTTCCGCCAGCAGACGCAGGAACAGCCGGCGCAGCAGATCCTCCTCCGCCTGCCCGATGGGCACGGAGGCTGTGGCCCGCAGGCGGCTGGCAAGATCAGGCAGGGACACAGGCCACCGCGCAGGAGAAGCCCGCCCGGCCATGAGCAGCACCATGCGCTGTTCCCGCACGAGGTTGATCAGGTGCAGAAGGTCCGCCTCTTCCCGCACCTGATCCGTATTATCCAGCGCCAGCGCGCGAAATCCGCCTTCCTGAAAAAGGTCAGCCACATCCTGCGCATTCAGGCGGCGGCCTTCAATAACCGGCGCGCCATGCCGCGCCGCCCAGACGGAAAGCAGATGCGTCTTGCCCGTGCCGCTTTCCCCCCACAGGGCCATGCGGCCTTCCGGCCAGCGCCACATGGCCTCGGCATCCAGCACCCAGCCGCGCGCCGCAGCATTAGAGGGAGCCGCCACAAAGTCTGATCGGCCGAATCGGGGCCGGTGCGCAAAGGGCAGAGCAATCTGCCCGGCCGCTCCGGCCTCCTTTCCGTCCGCCACAGGCTGCTGTGCGGGCTTTTTTGTTTCCGTATTCCGTTCCATGCCGCTTTGCGTGTTGCTTCACCTGCCGTAAAGACTGTCCTCAGGGATTCCTACCCTACCCGATCCGTTCCATCGACCCCTTTCAGACCAAGAGCACCTGTCATGACGTCTTCTTCCAGTTCTCCCTCTTCCCGCCTCACTTACCGTGACTCCGGCGTGGACATTGAAGCAGGAGAAGCTTTGATTGACGCCATCAAACCCGCCGCCAAAGCCACCGACCGCCCCGGCACCATGGGCGGGCTTGGCGGATTCGGCGCGCTGTTTGACCTGAAGGCCGCAGGCTTCAAGGACCCTGTTCTGGTCTCCTGCACGGATGGGGTGGGCACCAAGCTGACCCTCGCGATTGAAACTGGCCTGCATGAAACCGTGGGGATCGATCTGGTCGCCATGTGCGTGAATGACCTGATTGTGCAGGGGGCGGAACCGCTCTTCTTCCTAGATTACTTTGCAACAGGCCGTCTGTCTGTAGACAGTGCAGCCAAGGTTGTGCGCGGCATTGCGCAGGGTTGTGAGCAGTCCGGTTGCGCGCTGGTGGGCGGTGAGACTGCCGAAATGCCCGGCATGTATGCCGATGGACATTATGATCTGGCGGGCTTTTCCGTGGGTGCCGCAGAACGCTCCGCTCTGCTTCCGGCTGGCATTGCAGAGGGCGATGCCCTGATTGCCCTGCCCTCCAGCGGCGTACATTCCAACGGCTATTCTCTGGTGCGCCGCATTGTGGCCGATGCCCATCTGGCCTGGACGGACCCGGCCGCCTTCGCACCGGGCAAAAATCTGGGTGAAGCCCTGCTGACCCCGACCAAACTTTACGTCCGCACCGTGCTGGACCTGCACCGCGCAGGCCTGCTGCATGCTGCGGCCCACATTACCGGCGGTGGTCTGCCGGGCAATCTGCCGCGCATTCTACCTGACGGGCTGGACGCGGTGATTGACGCTGCATGGCCCGTCCCGCCCGTGTTCAACTGGCTGGCCCGCACGGGCGATGTGGCGAACGAGGAAATGCTGCGCGTCTTTAACTGTGGCGTGGGCATGGTGCTGATCACCCCCAAACCGGACGAGGTTCTGGCCCGCCTGAAAGACATGGGGGAGACCGGCACGCTGATCGGGCATATCGCCAAAGCCACCGACAACTCTGCCAAGGCAGGCCTGAAAATGGTGACGGCTCCGGATTTTCACGCAGCATGAGTGAGACGCCTAAAACCCCGGTCGCCATTCTGCTCAGCGGCCGGGGCAGTAACGCCACAGCGCTGATTGAGGCCTGCGCCCGGCCGGACTTCCCGGCCCGCATCTGCCTTGTGCTGAGCAACAAACCAGACGCGCCGGGGCTGGACATGGCCCGCGCGGCAGGGCTTGAGACTGTGGCGATCGACCACCGTCTGTATAAAAAAGACCGTGAAGCGCATGAACGCGCTGTGGACGCCGCCTTGCAGAAGGCCGGGGCGGAAGTTGTCTGCCTGGCAGGCTATATGCGGCTGCTGACCCCCTTTCTCACCACACAGTGGGCGGGGAAAATGCTGAACATTCACCCAAGCCTGCTGCCGGTTTTCCCCGGCCTGCACACGCATGAACGTGCGCTGGACGCCGGTGTGCGTATCCACGGCTGCACGGTGCATCTGGTGACGGAAGGGATGGATGAAGGCCCTATTCTCGGGCAGGCTGCCGTGCCGGTCCTGCCGGAGGATACGGCAGAGGGTCTCGCGGCCCGCGTGCTGCGGCAGGAACACCGGCTCTACCCGGATGTACTCCGCCGGTATCTGACCAAAAGCCCGGCATCCACTCCGGCAGAGGCCGCCCTGCTGGTGGCCTGATGCCCCGGCAGGGCAGCCTGCCACCGTCCTTCGCCTTCATGGCCGCCCTTTAGGGTCGCTCTGATGGCCTGACCTGATTGCCTGAACAGATAGTGAGCTGATGACAGCAGAACCCCGCCGCCCCCGTAACCCCAGACGCAACGCCGCACGCCGGAACAACGCGCCCCAGCCTGCCGACCCGACGCGGGACGTTGCCTTTGATATTCTGTGCGGCGTGGTGGAACACCGGCGTATGCTGGAAACCAGCCTCTCCCGCTCCGCCAATGAGCATGAGGCCCCGGCGCGGGACCGTGCCGCGGCACATCGTCTGGCCGCCGCAACCCTGCGCCACATGGGCACCCTGCGCACACTTCTGGAACCATTCCTGCGCAAGGAACCGCCGGAGCCTGTGCGCATTGCGCTGATGATGGGGTGCGCGCAACTGCTGTTTCTGGAAACACCGCCGCATGCGGCTGTGGGCACTACCGTTTCTCTGCTGCGCCGCCGCAAGCTGGCCCCGTTTGCCGGGCTGGCCAACGCCGTGCTGCGCAAGGTGGCGGATCAGGGTCCGGCCCTGCTGGACGGGCTGGACCAGCCCCGGCTGAATATTCCGGCATGGCTGTGGAGTTCCTGGAATACGCTGGGCAAAGGGGCCGCGCGCGCCATTGCTGAGGGCATCAGCCATGAAGCCCCGCTGGACATTACCCTTCGCCCCGGCGCCGCCGCACCGGAAGGCGGTGTGGCTCTGCCCAACGGGTCCATCCGGCTGCCTGCGGGCACCCGCGTGACGGAACTACCGGGCTATGAGGAGGGCGCCTTCTGGGTGCAGGATGCCGCCGCCACCTTGCCTGCCCGCCTGCTGGCCGCAAAACCGGGAGAACGCGTGGCCGATCTGTGCGCCGCCCCCGGCGGGAAGACCGCGCAGCTTGCCGCGACGGGTGCTGAGGTGACGGCCGTGGAGCAGAACCCCGCCCGCCTGCTCCGCTTGCAGGAAAACATGACCCGGCTGGCTTACCCGGTGCAGATTGTGCAGGACGATGCCGCCGCATGGAAACCGGACGCGCTGTTTGACGCCATCCTGCTGGATGCCCCCTGTTCCGCCACCGGCACAGCCCGCCGCCACCCGGATGTGCTGTGGGTCAAACGCCCGCGAGACCTCAATGCGCTGACAGCCGGGCAGGACCGCCTGCTGGCGGCCGCAAAAACCATGCTGCGCCCCGGCGGGCGACTGATTTACGCTGTGTGCTCCCTGCAGGAAGAGGAAGGCCCGGCCCGCGCCCGCGCCGCACAGGCGATGGGGCTGATCCCCTCCCCCTTCACGCCGGAAGAAATCGCCTTTCTGCCTGAAGCACTGACGCCGGAAGGCTGGCTGCGCACCCATCCGGGCCTGTGGCTGGACAAAGGCAGCATGGACGGGTTTTTTGTGGCCCGCTTTACTGTGCCTGCATAACAAGCGTGTAAAGCTTAGTTAACAGAGTTGCGTCTGGCGGCGGGATTGCGGATAACACATCATGCGCACTGTATCCCGCCCCCTTATTGCCCCCAGCATCCTCGCCGCCGACTTCGCCCGTCTGGGTGAGGAAGTTCAGGCCGTCGCCAGTGCGGGGGCAGACTGGATTCATCTGGACGTGATGGACGGGCATTTTGTGCCCAACATCTCCTTCGGCCCGCAGGTGGTCAAAGCCCTGCGCCCTTACAGCACGCTGCCGTTTGACGTGCATCTGATGATCCAGCCCGCCGACCCGTATCTGGAAGCCTTCGCCAAAGCGGGTGCGGATAATATTCTGATCCATATTGAGGCGGGGCCGCACGCGCACCGCTCCCTCCAGCATATCCGCGCCCTTGGGGCCAAACCCGGCATTGTGCTGTGCCCGGCTACCCCGCCGGAAGCCGTGAGCGAGGTTCTGGATCTGGTGGATGTCGTTCTGGTGATGAGCGTGAATCCGGGTTTTGGCGGCCAGAAATTTCTGACCAGCCAGCTCCCTAAAATCCGCCGCCTGCGGGAGATGATTACGGCCACCGGCCGCGAGATCCGTCTGGCCGTGGATGGCGGGATCGACGCGAAAACCGCGCCTCTGGCCACCGAAGCCGGGGCCGATGTTCTGATTGCCGGAAGTGCGATTTATGCCCAGCCCGACTACGCTGCGGCTATTGAAGCTCTGAAGGCGCCCGTGGCAGCATGATGCAGATCATTCCGCCATTGCACACAGGGCTTTATCACTGCTGACAGGCCCTTTTCCTTCCCTGCCCTCTCACTTCGGAGCACTGCCTGCCTGATGCCCCTGCGCCGCTGGACCCGTGATGCCCGTCTGACCTTTGCCATGCGAAACCCGCTGGGTGGTTTTAGCCGTGTGCCCGCCGCACCGGCCCTGACATTACGAGACCTGTGGCCGGGCAACCCTCTTGTGGGTGAGCGGCTGGTGCGGAACCAGACGCTGTTTGAAGGAGTTGTGCGCAACCTCCAGCATTTGCAGTGGGATAACCCGGCATGGCCGGAAGCCTACCGCAGATGGCTTCAGGGTTTTACCTGGCTCCGGGACCTGCGGGAACTTGGCGCGGAATCCGCCCGCATCAAGGCGCGGAGCATGGTGGCGACATGGATTGGCCTGCCTGCCTCTGAACGCCCGATCGCGGACCCGTCCATTACCGGGGCGCGTGTGGCGGCATGGCTGTCCTATTACGAATTTTTTGCCGCTGCCGCGGATGATGATTTCCGGCAGAACCTGATGGCCGCGCTGATTATGGAAGCCCGGTCCATCATGGCGCTGATGCCGGAGGAGGCGCGTGGCTGGCGTGCGCTGACGGCCCTGAAAGGCCTGCTGGCCGTTGCTGTCGCCATTCCGGACCATCAGGAATTTCTGTCCCGCTATCTCCGGCTGATTGATCAGGAAATCGACCGGCAGTTTCTGGCGGATGGCAGCCACATCACCCGCTGCCCGGAAGACCAGTTTCAGGCCGTGCGGGAACTGGCGGAAATGCTCAGCATCCTGCAAACCGCCCGCCTGCCTCTACCCACCCGCCTGATAGAGGTGGCAGACCGCGCTGCCCCAGCCCTGCGCGCCATGCGGCACGGAGATGGCGGACTGATGCTGTTTAACGGCAGCCGTGAGCGTGACCCGCAACTGATCGAGCAGGTGCTCAACCGCGCCTCCCGCGGGCGTGTTGTGGCCGCCAGCCAGCCGGAAAGCGGCTATATCCGCCTGACAAGCGGGCGCACCATGCTGTTTGCAGACGCCGCAGGCCCCGCCCCGGACGGGTATGACAGCACGGCGCATGCGGGCATGCTGTCCTTTGAATTTTCCTCTGGCCGGCAACGCATTATCGTCAATTGTGGTGCCAGCACCCAGCGCGGGTGGGCCGAAGCCCTGCGCTACCCCGCCGCACATTCCGTGCTGGAAATGGGCAGCCTCTCCCCCTTCCGGCGCGACCAGACAGGCCGCATCACAAGCAGGCCCGCCGTCACACGCGCGCAGGCCTCGCAGGATGGCGCGCACTGGCTGCACATGACGCATGATGGCTACAAAGCACAGGGCGGTGGCGTGTATTCCCGCCAGCTTTATCTGGGGAAAGACGGCCAGACCCTGCGCGGGGCTGACACTCTGGAAGGCACGGAAAGCCGCGATTTCTGTATCCGGTTCCATCTGCACCCCGACATTACGGTCGAAGAGATAGAACACGGCTTCCTGCTTTATACGCACGAGGAAAGCTGGCTGTTTCAGGCCAACGTGCCTGCTTACGTGGAAGACAGTGTCTATCTGGGTAGCGGAGAGCGCGTGGACACCCTGCAAATTGTCCTCTGCCCGCCCGAAGCCCTGGAACCGCCAGAAGAGCTTGCAGCGGAAGAGCATACGGCCGGTGATGAGGGCGGCGCGGAAACAGAAGGTGAGTATGCGGACCATGCCGCAGAAGAGGCCTATGACGCCCCTCACCCGCAAGACGACGCGGAATACCCCCATACCCATTCCGGCCCTGCCGAGGACAATGAGGCATTTTACGCGGACTACGCTGCGGAGCACGGTGGAGACCAGTCTGCTGAATTCCCGCAGGAAACACAGGCAGCCGGACAGGACGAGACAGCGCTCCACCAGCATCATGAAGAAGACGATGCATTCAGCCCGCTGTTGCATGATGCCCCTCCGGCCGACAGCAGACCGTATCAGGCTGCACATACATCAGACCTCGGTCTGACGGATCACAGCGCAGACGCGGCGCACGAGGCTCCGAGCATGGCGGAGGCTCTGTTTGCCAGCGAGGATGCGGGCTCAGACCACGCCGCTCAGGCAGAGCACGTAGCCCCGCAAACACCACAAGCCGCATCCTCCGGCGCAACGGCTGAACCCTCCAGGGCAGCTGCTCCGGCTATGCGTCCGGTCCGCTGGGCGCTCACCCTGATGACTGAGTAAGCCCGCGCGTGAAAATTCTTGAAATCACGAACGTCGATTTTTCCCTGAACCACTTCCTCCTGCCGCTCATGCAGGCCCTGCGTGAAGATGGGCATGAGGTCATTGGTGTCTGTGCGGATGGTCCTCTGGTAGCCGCGCCCCGGCAGGCCGGGTTCCGGGTGGAAACGCTGCCTTTTGCGCGCTCCTTTTCCCTCCCGGCGCAGGCGCGGGCTTTCTGGGCGCTGGTACGCCTTATCCGGCGGGAAAAACCGGATATGGTGCATGCCCACATGCCGATCAGCGGCATTCTGGCGCGGGTCGCTGCCAGACTGTGCGGCGTGCCGCGCATTGCCTATACCTGCCACGGCTTTCTCTTTAACCAGCCGGGGTCTGCCCTGCGGCGCGGGCTGGCGCTCGGGCTGGAATATCTCTGCGGCCGCATCACCGATGTTTATCTGACGGTCTCACGCGAAGAGGCAGACGACGCCCGGCGGCTCCACATTGCGCGCAACCCCATTGCCATCGGGAACGGGCGGGACAGCACCCGCTTCCGGCCTGACCCGGCGGCCCGCGCACGCATCCGGCAGGAACTGGGCACAAAAGACAGCACACCCGTTATTATCGTCGTCTCCCGACTGGTGCGCCATAAAGGCTACCCGGAACTGCTGGAAGCCATGCGCAGCGTGCCGGACGCGGAACTCTGGGTTGTGGGAGAGCGCCTGACATCCGACCACGGCGCGGCGCTGGACACCTGCTTTGCCGAGGCTCAGGCCGCTCTTGGCCCTCGCCTGAAATGTCTGGGATACCGGGCTGACACGCCGGCGGTTCTGGCAGCCGCAGATATTTTTACGCTGCCCAGCCATTTTGAAGGGCTGCCCATGTCCATTATCGAGGCCAAGATGACCGGCCTGCCGGTTGTCAGCACCGATATCAGCGGGCCGCGAGAACAGGTGATCTCTGGAGAAACCGGCCTGCTGGTCCCACCCGCCACGATTGCGCCTCTTGCTGCGGCCTTGCACCAGCTTGTGCAGGACGCGCCTTTACGCACCCGCATGGGGCAGGCCGGGCGGCAACGCGCCCTCGCTTTGTTTGAAGAAAAGCAGATTATTCAGAAAACGGTCCGGCTGCTCACGGGCAGCCCTTAAGTCCTGCTGACAGACTGGAGAGAAAATCTGTTTCTCTCCAGCGACAGGGTTTTTCAATAACTTTCACGCCGGACAACCCCACGGTGATACGCCACGGTTTATCGGGCGGCAGAATGTTTTTTTGCGCTGCCCGCATGCGGGTCAGCCGAAGGTTCGGGCGTTTTCAGCATCCGGATTGTCAGGCGGGAGGGAGACGCCGCAATCCGTGCGCCACCGCGTGTGTAGTCGAGACGAATCCGTACCCCGTTGTCATTTTCCATCAGCTGGCCGCTCACGCCACGGCCCACCGTTGCCTCACCGGAGAGCGCCCAGAACGTGCCGGGGAAATCTTCAATCCGCTGCAGGTTATAGACCTTGCCCACACTATCACCTGAGGAATAGCCAATGGCCGCGGCCGATGCCCCGCTGACGGAGAACGGATAGCTCCGGCCACCGTATGTCAGAACCCCATGCCCCCATGTATATCCCACACCCAGATCGGCCGAGCTGGTGTGAAACGAGACTTCACCCGTTACAGGCCCAAGCGCTGTCTGAGCACAGGCGGTCAGAGACCACGTGCCACACAAGGCCAGAGCAGTCGCAATGTGAAGGGATGCAGAGCGCATCAACAGGCTCCTTGCTTCAGGATGGCGGCCGCCAAAATCCGGGGGATCCAGATGCAGCACTTTTTTGTCTTGCCATGTTTTACTGAAAGAAGAAACACGGCAAGACCAGAAAGGCAGCAACCTTTTTAAAAAGTTTTTCCTGCCTCTATTCAGCGTTCCAGACTGGCTCTTTCAGTTCTTCCAGAAAAGCGCGGTGCGCCGCCAGTTCCGCCTGAGTTGGCACCACGCGCACAGCCCGGCGGCTGACCGGGGCCTCATACATCACCGCAGGGCCGTGCGTGCCGTCCGCCACCAGCCCCAGACCATGCTGGCGGCCGCCCATCAGTTCCACATACACATCGGCCAGCAGTTTGCAGTCCAGCAGGGCGTTATGGGTGGTTCGGGCAGAAAGATCGACGCCAAAACGGCGGCACAGCGCATCCAGACTGTTGGGCATCCCGGGGAAGCGCTCGCGCGCCATATCCAGCGTATCCACCATGCGGGCCATATCCAGCGGCTCGCGCCCGGCCCGCTTCAGCTCCGCATTCAGAAAGCCAAAGTCAAAGCGTGCATTGTGGGCAATCAGCGGATCATCGCCAATAAAGCTGAGAAATTCGTCCACAACCTCAGCAAATTTTGGCTGCCCCTCAAGGTCCGCAGCCGTAAAGCCATGCACGCGGGAGGCCTCTTCCGGCACATCCCGCTCCGGGTCAATCAGCGTGCGGTAGCTGCGGCCTGTAGGCAGGTCTCCCACCAGTTCAAGGGCGGCAATTTCAATCACCCTGTCCCCGGTCGCCGGGTCCAGCCCTGTGGTTTCCGTATCAAACAGGATGGAGCGTTTCATGCCTTCAAGCCCTTAATCAGTGCGCGAACCTGCCGCCGTGTTGCGGCCAGAGAAACCCCGGTATCTATCACCGTATCGGCCAGACGTCTCTTTCTGGCGTCCGGCATCTGCCGGGCCATCAGTTTCCGGGCCTCCGCTTTTGGCAGGCCCCGCCGCCGGGCCACCCGCTCGGCTTGCAGGCGAGGTGGCGCGGACACAACCAGAACCTGATCACACACGCGCTGGCCGCCGGTTTCAAACAGCAGCGGAATATCCAGCAGCACACAGCGCGCACCCTGCCGCCTGCACCGCGTGAGAAAAACCTGCCGGGCCGCGCGCACCATTGGGTGCAGCACAGCCTCAAGCTGCCGGAGCAGACCGGGCGTTTCTGACACGGCGCGCCTGAGAACAGCTCTGTCCAGATGCCCGTCCGTCACGGCCTCCGGCACAAGAGCCGCAATGGGGCCGAGAGCCGCGCCATGGTCTGCCTGAAGCGCCCGGACAACGGCATCAGCATCAAACACCGGAATACCCGCATGCCGGAACAGGGCGGCCACAGTGCTTTTACCCATGCCCATGCCACCCGTGAGGCCTATAATTTTCATGCCGGACGCCTGTGCCTTCCTTTTTCCATCAAGTCCGTCTTGCTGCGTTCCCTGTTTTATGAGGGGGCTGACCACAAACCATCCGGCTCAGAACTCAGAACGCACAGCCGTTACGGACTGAGCGTATCCGCCCCTGACAGACACATGACGACACGCACACAAAACAGCCCAAGCCCGCCAGCATTGCTGTGCAGGGCAGCGGTTAAAACGTGGCGCGCACGGTCGCTTCTGTCTCCGCATCCACCACCGGGTCCTGCCCAAACCATTCACGAAAGCCAAGGCGCGCCTGATGCAGCAGCATGCCCAGCCCGCCGAGTGTTTTCAGACCATGCTGTTCAGCTTCCGCCAGCAGCGGTGTCAGACGAGGGACATACACGATATCGGCCACAACCAGCGCGCGGGACGCCGCTTTCAGGGAGGGTCGGAACATCGGGTCCGGGCCGCCTTCCATCCCGAGAGACGTTGTGTTCACCAGCAGATCATACGCGCCCAGACCGGCTTCCCACGTCTCCCACGGCACGACCTCAAGCCCCGGCAAAACTGCGGCAAGGCTCTCTGCCCGCGCCTGTGTCCGGTTGGTCACGGACACCTGCACCCCGCGATCCTGCAAGGCCGCGGCAACGGACCGCGCTGCCCCTCCGGCCCCAAGCAGGAGTGCTTTGCCGGATGCCGGAACAGGCAGACCAGCAGCTTCAAGACTGGCGACAAACCCTCCGCCATCCGTTGAAAGGCCGCGAATCCGCCCGTCTTCTTCAAAAACCAGCGTGTTGACGGCTCCGGCCCGCTGCGCCGACGGGTCTAGACGATCCGCCAGCGCGCAGGCGGCTTCCTTATGCGGAATAGTGACATTCGCGCCCCGGAACCCGGCGGCCTGCAAACCCAGCACTGCGGCTTCAAACTGCTCCGGCCGCACTGGCAGGGGCACATAGGCGCCGTCAATCCCGTACCGCCGCAGCCAGTAATTATGCAGCGCCGGAGAACGTGAGTGTGAGACCGGCCACCCCAGCACTCCGGCCAGCCGTGCTTTGCCGGTGATGATCTGAGGGGGAGCAAAAGCAGAATCGGGTGTTTTCGTCATGCTGGTCTCTTGAAGTGTACGGGTTGGCGCAAACTTACCGCTCTCCCGGGTCACGATAAATCTCAGGATGCAAATAGAAAAGCCAAGTCAGCCCGCAAGCGGGACATCACAGGCGAGAGCGTGCTCGTACCTTATACCCCGCCCCTTATGCTCCGCCGACCCGTACGCTGGCCGGTTCCGCCACCTGCTGGTTATCCTGACCGGAGGCATCATCCGCCGCTCCGGCCTCACCGTAGAGTTTGCAGAACTGCGCCCACGCTTCCGGCAACAGGCGCGCCAGACACTCAGCCCATTCCTTCTGCCCTGCTTCCTCAGCAATCAGATCCTGCCGGATTTCGATCTCCAGATGCGGGAGCTGCCGTTTTTCACCATGCAGGGGGATTGTGTAATCGGAGGTATCTGTGAGCGCATACGGCTCATTATCCCCCACAGTCAGCCCCTCCCGCCGCAGCAGGTCGAGCATGATATGGGCCAGACGCGAATCATGATTATGCAGAATTCCGGCATGCCATGGGCGTTTGAAACCCCGCATTTCCGGGGTGAAGCTATGCAGCGCCACCACCACAGTCGGGCGACCGGCCTGCACACGGGCATCCAGCTCCTGCGTAATCCGGGCATGGTAGGGGTGCAGGATTGCATCATGCCGGGCGGCAATCTGCTCTGGCGTCAGCCCCTCATTAGCAGGGACGGGCGTGCCGTCGCTTACGGTAACAATGGAGGTCGGGTGGCCGGGCGCACGGTTACAGTCAATAACCAGCCGGGAATAAACCTGCTCAATCAGCACCGCTGGCAGGCGGGCCGCCAGGTGCCGCCCTACGCCATCAATGCCGATATCCCAGCCAATGTGCCGCGCCCGCTCTTCCGCGCTCACGCCCAGATCCCCAAGTTCCGGCGGCACGGCACGGCCTGCATGGTCGCTCACCAGCACAAACGGACCACCCTGATCAGAGCCATACACGGCAAAACCCGCTGCTGTTTCTGCGTTGCTGTCCGTCATCCTGCGCCCTTCCCGTCTTCTTTCACTCTCTGCATGGCCTTACCACAGGCGCGTCCAGACGGCCCACACCCTGCCTGCGCTCATACCATGCCCCGGCCCCTACCAATGCCAATGCCAATGGTGCGGTAGCCTGAAACGTCAAAAGGCCGCCACGGCCAGAACCGGGCGGCCTCCTGTTCAGCCCTCCGGCACTCTGCCGGAAGCCGTCATGCCTCAGCCTTTGGCGGAGGAGACCACAACACCGGCTTCCTCAGCCTGTGCGCGCACCAGACCGGCATCTTCCCCCGTCAGGCCTTCATCATCCAGTTCCGCGTCTGTCAGGTCATACACCAGATAGACAGGGTCTGAGCCTTCCAGCGAGTCTTCGCCGCCCAGATCGTAGGAACGGGCTGCCACATACTCGGCGCCGCGCATTTTCTCTTCAATTTTCTTCACGGCTGCAATCGGGCTTACAGCCTTCGTGACTTCCAGCAGCACGTTCGGGCCGGGGTCAATCACACCGTAGGTTGTAAGCGTGTTCGTTGCACTCATAGTCTTGAACTCCTGAAAGCCTGTTCTTCCTGCCCGAGAAGATAGGGATGATCCTGCCCGGCGAAAACCCATGCCGCACAGCAGGGCAGCCCCGCCCCCACAACAGGTGGTCCGGGCAGCATGGCGCATCTTCACGGTTTGCGCCACAGCGCCTGCATCAGTAGGGTGCAGCCTTTACACGCCTGCACCCTAGCGCGGCCTGAACAGGCCAGACCCGCCGGATGCAGGGCACAGACATTTTGTAAGGATACGGGTTGGGGCATGACATGTCTCTGAGCAGCCAGAACAGCACAGACACCACCAGCGCGGCCACAGCCGCCACGCCTGGGGCCAAAGCAGACGCCAACATGCAGTGGGGCGGCCGTTTTGCCGGTGGCCCCTCCCAGATCATGCAGGCCATTAATGCCTCCATCGGGTTTGATAAAGCCATGTGGAAGCAGGATATTGCAGGGTCTCTGGCCCATGCGGCCATGCTCGCCCATACCGGCATCATCTCCGCTGAGGATGAAGCCGCAATCCGCGAGGGCCTGACGGCTATCGGCAAGGAGATTGAAGCCGGACACTTTGAATTTTCCGAGGCGCTGGAAGATATTCACATGAATATCGAAGCGCGTCTGTCCGAACGGATCGGGGAACCCGGCAAACGCCTGCATACCGCCCGCTCCCGGAATGATCAGGTCGCGACAGATTTCCGCCTGTGGACGCGCGATGCGCTGGACGGGCTGGACCAGCAGATCGCCTCTCTGATGCGCGCTCTTGCCCGCCGCGCAGAAGACCATGCGTCAGACCCCATGCCCGGCTTTACGCATCTGCAAACCGCACAGCCCGTAACCTTTGGCCACCATCTGATGGCCTACGTGGAAATGCTGGCGCGGGACCGCGGCCGTCTGGCCGATACCCGCAAACGCCTGAACGAATGCCCACTTGGCTCCGCAGCCCTTGCCGGCACGTCTTTCCCCATCGACCGGGACATGACGGCCCGCACGCTGGGCTTTGACCGGCCGACCGCCAATTCCCTCGATTCCGTGTCAGACCGGGACTTCGCTCTGGAATATCTCTCGGCTCTGTCCATCATGGCCATGCATCTCTCCCGTCTGGCGGAAGAAATTGTCATCTGGTGTTCCTCACCCTTCTCCTTCATCCGGTTATCTGATGCGTTCACCACCGGCTCCTCCATCATGCCGCAGAAGCGCAACCCGGATGCGGCGGAACTGGTCCGCGCCAAAACAGGCCGCATCACCGGCAGCCTCGTCAGCCTCCTGACGGTGATGAAAGGCCTGCCGCTGGCCTACGCCAAGGATATGCAGGAAGATAAGGAACCGGTTTTTGCCGCGACTGACGCCGCAGCCCTTTCCCTCGCCGCGTGTGATGGCATGGTGCGGGACATGACGGCCAATACCGCTCAGATGCGCGCACTCGCTGGCTCCGGCTTTTCCACCGCGACCGATATTGCCGACTGGCTGGTCCGGGTGCTGAAGGTGCCGTTCCGCACCGCGCACCACGTCACGGGGCGCCTTGTCGCCAAAGCGGAAGAAAAAGGCGTCGATCTGGCGGATCTGTCTCTGGCCGAGATGCAGGCCGAAGAGCCGGGCATTACGGACGACATCTATTCCGTGCTGACAGTTGAAGCCTCCATTGCCTCCCGCACCAGTGAGGGCGGCACCGCAGGCAGCAACGTGCAGCGTGAAGCGCGCCGCTGGCTGGCCGCACTAAATGCTGAGGCCGCACCTGAGAGCAAGGGAGCCTGAGCATGAAAATCCGGCTGATTGTCAGTTTTCTGGCGCTGGTGGTGCTGGCTCTGCCCCTGAGCGGCTGCGGCAAAAAAGGCTCCCCCCACGCGCCGGGTCCACAGGATAAAATCACGTATCCGCAGACCTACCCGCCAGCAGACTGACCGCAGCCGCTCAGGGGCAGAGCCAGCACCACCAGCGCCAGAAAACTGACAATCAGCCGGATTT
>NZ_JACRVR010000031.1:0-36585 GCF_018811975.1 Acetobacter sp. P1H12_c
GCCCGGTTCAAGCCCCCGCCACAGCCCTGCCGCAGGCACAGGCACAGGCAGGCGGCCTCCTTTCCCTTTCCCCTCATTTGCAAGAGTTGATTCTGACCTTACAGGCCGCCGCTCTGGCATTGCAGGCGGATGCAACGGCCCGTGGCGTGCAGACGCAGCCGGAAGAAGACTATCGCGTTACCCTCAACGCGGACGGACAGCCGGTCGATTTCACGCTGCGTGAGCGCCTGCCCGCGCATGATCTGGTGGCGGCGTTCATGATTGCCGCAAACCGTTTTGCGGCGGGAGAGATGATCCGGCATCATGCCGCAGGTCTGTTCCGGGTGCATCTGGCTCCCCCGGCCCCTTCGGCCACCCGCACAGGCGGCCCGCGCCTACCCGCCCGCATGCAGGCCCGCTATGCGGCTCTGCCGGAGCAGCACCACGGGCTGGCGCTGGAACATTATACGCACTTTACCAGCCCCATCCGGCGCTATGCGGATCTTGTGACACACCGCGCACTACTGGCCACCCTTGAGCAGAACGCACGCAATCCAGCATCCCGCCAGCCGGATCGCACGGACCTGCCCGCGCTTGCAGAACATCTTCAGATGACGGAACGCCGGGCCGCTTCTGCCGTTCAGGCTTGTCAGGACAGACTTGCTGCCATTTTTCTCACCCCGCTGATCGGGCACACTCTGGAGGCACACATCACTTCGGCCACCCGGTCTGGCCTTGCCGTGACATTGACGAAAACGGGAACTCCGTCTTTCCTTTCCTTCCTTGCCTTGCCGGATGATTCAGGGATGCATGACGACTCGCGACCACTGCGCTCAGACCTCAGTTCAGGAACCCGCTTCCCGAACGGCGGAGTGCTGCCCGTCGTTCTGAACGCAACCAGCCCGGCTCAGGGCACCCTCACTCTGGCTCCTGTTTCCGCCCGCCATGCCAGCTAGTACGGCCCGCCGCCTCCTGCCTGTTCCGTTGCATCGTGCGCTCCCCGGCCTCCTGATAGCAATCATTCTGATCTCTCAGCCCGTGCCGCTGCGCGCGCAGAGCAGTGCCCAAACGCCCCGGCCGGATAGCCTGCCATCAACCCAGCCGGACGCCCAGCAGGCAGCCACACCTGCGGCAGCACCGGCCGTGCCCGCCGCAACATCCCCGGTGGCTCCAGTGGCCCCGGCAGCCCAGCCTGCCACACCGGATGCCGCCTCCGGCGCCCCGGCCCCCAACCCGCCAGAAGCAGCGGAAGCTGTGGAGCCAGATAAACCCGTTGTGGATATGAGTCTGGTCCATTCCGTCATTGCCACGGCGCTGGAGTTTCTGGCGCCGCGCACACTGGATGCCCACACCAGCCGGGACTTTACCCTGTGGGGTCTGGGCTGCCTGACAGCGCTCGACCCGATGCTCACGCTGGATACGCGGGGGGCTGATATCCGCCTTCTGGCCGGGCAGACCAGCCTGCTTGCTCAGCCTGCCCCGGCTGCGGACAGCGTGGAAAAATGGGCCAAACTGGCCGTGGACTTTATCGCCGCCGCCCGGGCCCATTCCACGGCTGTCGGTACTGCCAGCCGGGAAGATCTGGTGCAGGCGTTTTTTGATGAACTGTTCAACCATCTCGACCCCTATTCCCGCTATATTGGCCCCTCCTCCGCCACAACAGACCGGCATGCCCGTGTGGGGGGAGAAGCCGATGCTGGCGTCAGCCTGACCCGTAAGGGCCGGGATATCGTGATCTCCGCCGTCAATGCCAACGGACCGGCATGGACCGCGACGGTTGACCCCGGTGACAAACTTCTGGCCGTGAACAACCGGCTGACCGCCGGGCAATCGGTTGAAACCGTGACAGGCTGGCTACAGGGCGAGGAAGATTCCCGCGTCAGCCTGCGCCTGCTCTCCCCCGGCCAGCGGCGCGGCCATACTGTGGTCGTCCGCCGGGCAAAAGTGCCGCCGGAAACCGTTTTCGCCTTTGCCAGCGGGTCTCTCGTGGTGCTGCGCGTCACCTCTTTTTCTTCCGATACAGCAGAAGAAATGAGCCAGTATCTGGATCAGGCCACGCAGGACCCTAGTCTGAAAGGCCTGATTATTGACCTGCGGGGCAACCGCGGCGGTGTGCTGCAACAGGCCGTAACCGCTGCCGCCCTGCTGCTGGACCGTGGGGTTGCTGCCGTAACCGACGGGCGGGACCAGCAGGCCAACCATATCTGGGCTGTGCAGGGTGGTGACATGACAAACGGCCTGCCCATTGCCATTCTGGTCGACGGACGCACGGCGAGTGCGGCGGAAATTCTCGCCGCGGCTCTGGCTGACCATCGTCGCGCCGTGGTGATCGGCAGTTCCACCCTCGGCAAAGGGCTTGTGCAGACTGTGGCGCAATTGCCGGATGAAGGGGAACTGTTCGTCACGTGGAGCCGGGTCATTGCTCCGCTCCACTGGCCGTTGCAGGGTCTGGGCGTTATGCCGCAGCTCTGCACCAGCCTTGGGGAAGCCGAAACAACACGCCAGATGCATGATCTTGCTGCAGGCAAGCTGGATAATCAGCCTGCGGTTGAAGCATCCCGCCTTGCGCGCTTCCCGCTGCCGGTCCCGCGTATTCTGGCCATCCGCAAGGCGTGCCCGGCCGCACTTGGGAGCGACAAGGATCTGGACGTGGCCCGCGCCCTGCTGGAAAATCCGAAATGGTATAAAACCGCCATTGCCGCCATGCCGGAGGACTCCGATTCAGCCCCGGCGGTCACGCATTGATGGCCAGTCCGCACCTGCGTTCTGACATTGTGGCCCGTGCCCTGCTCCGCCAGTGCGGGCAGGACGGCAGGTCTGCCATGATGCTCCGGCGGGGAGACCCCGACGCCGGGGGGATTCTGGTGGTACTGCTGGGGCGGGACGGCTCCGCCGTCGTGCTGAGCCAGACCCGCACGGCGGAAGGCGAGGCCGCATGGGTAAAATGCTCAGGCGAAAACCCTCTTCCACCCGAAGAAACACAGTCCTGCCTTGACCGGCAACTGCGATACGACCCGGACCTGTGGGTTCTGGAAGTGGAAGCACCGGACTTCAGACCTCCGTTTGAAGCAACGCTGCTCTGACAAGACTTAACACTGTGTGACTTATGTCACACGCCTGACACACTGATTATCCTCAAAACCGAGGTGTTTTTGAAAACTGTTTCCACAAGCTGTTGCACACAACGCCAGTTTACAGCAAAGAAGGCAGGCATATGTGCCACGTGCACCAGGACCACAATGCCCGGCCACTGCGGAAACAGTGCCACAGCAGGGAGAAGAACATGACGCTGCGCCAAGGCCTCCTCGCGCAATCACTGCTTTCTGCACCGTTGGTGGCAGGTTTCCTGCTGTGTGCCGCGCCCGCCATGGCTCAGCCCGTTCAGGGTCTGTATATTGCGGGGGAAGGCGGCGCCACCTTCAATCAGGACCAGCGCGTCCGCACATCCAACATGTTCCCGGACGGGCGTGACCGCTGGCGTACAGGTGCAACCGGAATCGGCTCCATTGGCTATGGTCTGGGCAATGGCTTCCGCGTGGAAGTGGAAGGCGATTACCGGAACCAGACCTATCAGCGGTTTGTGACCAATTCCCTGAGCAGCCGCGCCGATGGCCGCCGCCAGACCTATGGCGTGATGGCTAATGCCCTGTTTGACATGGATGTGGGCAACCCGTTCATCTTCCCGTATTTTGGCGCGGGTGTCGGCTATGGCTGGACGGCGCTCAACACGTCCATCACGGCACCGGGGAACCAGCTTTCCCAGCATGTCGGCGGCACGTTTGGCAATTTTGCCTATCAGGGCATTTTTGGTGTCGCCTTCCCCACGCCGTGGGTGGTGGGGCTGTCCTTTACGGCGGAATACCGCTTCTGGACCATGCTTGGACCACAGTCTCACGGCTCCTCCGCATGGGGCACGATTGGCGGGGCTAACCAGTCCAAGCCCTACAGCTTTGCCACGGGCAACCGGGACACCAAGACAGACTTCAACCACTCGCTGATGCTGGGCCTGCGGTATGAGTTTAACCCGGCTCCCCCGCCGCCAACGCCGGGAGCAGAACCCACGGCCGCACCGGCCCCGCAGCCTGCCCGCAGCTATCTGGTGTTTTTTGACTGGGATAAGTCTGAACTGACGGACCGCGCCCGCTCCATCGTGGCGGTGGCAGCTCAGGCAACCACCCATACCAGCCTCACCCGCATTCTGGTCTCCGGCTATACAGACAACTCTTCCGCGTTCCCCGGTCAGAAACGCGGGGAGGCTTACAACATGAAACTGTCTCTCCGCCGCGCCGAGATCGTGAAAGCGGAACTGGTGCGGGATGGCGTTCCGGGCGCCACGATTGATATCCACGGCTATGGTGAACAGAATCCACTGGTAAAAACCGGCCCCAACACCAAGGAAGCCCAGAACCGCCGCGTGGAGATCATCTTCCGCTAAGGCCTTAAAGCCTTCCACGCCTCAGGCCCCTCACGGTCTGAGAGGGCGAAACAAAAAACGCTGCCCGGTCTCAGACCAGTGCAGCGTTTTTTATTGGGTCAAAGCCCGCATCCTCCGGGCGAAAACTGAGCCTGCCTTCGACAAGCCCAGCCTCCCCGCCCGTCAGCCGTGACTGTTACAGCCCGGAAAAGAGGGATGTGGACAGATACCGCTCCGCGAAGGACGGCGCGATCGCGACAATGGTTTTGCCTTTAGACTCCGGCTTTTTTGCCACCTGAAGCGCTGCATGCAGAGCCGCACCGGAGGAAATACCAACAGGAATCCCGTCCAGACGCGCACAGCGGCGCGCGGCGGCAATGGCTTCACGCTCAGACACCGTAATCACCCCATCCAGCAGCTTTGTATTCAGGGTAGCGGGGCAGAAGCCGGGGCCAATCCCCTGAATTCCGTGCGGACCGGGTTCATCCCCGTTCAGAATGGCGCTTTCGGTCGGTTCCACACCAAATACCTGCAGGCCTTTGCGGCGCGCCTTGAGCGTCTCGGCAATCCCTGTCGCGGTGCCACCCGTGCCAACACCGGCAACCACCACATCAACCTTACCGGTGGTATCCACCCAGATTTCTTCTGCCGTGGTGGCAGCATGAACTGCGGGGTTGGCCGGGTTATCAAACTGGTCCGGCATCCACGCATCCGGCGTTTCCCGCAGGATTTCCCCGGCGCGGGCAATAGCACCCGCCATACCCAGACGTGCGGGAGTCAGTTCCACCTGCGCATCCATCAGGCGCAGCATCCGCCGCCGCTCGATAGACGCCCCTTCCGGCATGGTCACAATCAGCCGGTAGCCGCGTGCAGCCGCCACAAAGGCCAGAGAAATCCCGGTATTGCCGGAAGTGGGCTCCACCAGCACCGTGCGTCCGGGCGTAATGCGCCCTGCCCGCTCTGCTTCCAGCACCATCGCCGCGCCGATCCGGTCCTTGACGGAACCCAGCGGGTTAAAAAATTCCAGCTTGAGCAGAAGGCGGCATTTCAGCTCTTCCTCACGCATCAGATGCGGCAGCGCGACCAGAGGCGTCCCGCCTACTACCCCAACAACCGAGTCGTACACCTTGCCGCGCGGCGCGGCAAAACCGTAATCCCCTCCGGATTTATCAGAACCTGTCATGAATCTGCCTTTTCTGCGGATCTTTTTTCATAGCGTGTTTATAATACGAATGATCAACGTAGATAAACAGGGGAACGCCTGCTATATCTCTATGTCATTCATGTTTAACGACAGATTTGCCTTTTTCTGAGGTGAAAGGAAACCAGACCCATGATCCTGCGCCGGGACAGAGCCATGACCGCCGTTCTCATCATGCTGGATGTTGCATTTCACGCAGGGCGCTCCGGCACCGTCAGTGCTGCGGATATTGCCGAACGCTCCGCTCTGGCCCGCCGCGGGATCGAGCCGCTGCTTCAGGCGCTCTCCCGCACCGGCCTGCTGGAAAGTATTCGCGGGCCGCGCGGGGGCTACCGGCTTGGCCGCCCGCGCCGGGATATTTCTCTGGTGGATATCATCAATGCCGTCACGCAGGATGACAGCAATGGGGATGATGGCCCGCAGGGTCCGCTGTTCAGCAAGGTGATCGAACCGTGCTGGAAGCAGTTTGACAAAGAACTGACCGCCCAGATGAAAAAGACCACGCTGGATGATCTGGTGAAAAAAACCGAAAGCTGCGGCCTCAAACGCCCGCTGAGCGAACCGATTTCCTTCTCCATCTAAAACTCCGGCCACACAACAGACCAACAAAAAACGCGCTGCACCGAAAACCCGGTCGCAGCGCGTTTTTTATGAAAACCGTCCACCAACGGAGCAGCGCCCCCCACACAGGAGGGGACGCTGACCGGACAGAAAACTTATTTCTTGTGAGTCACCACACGACGACGGGTCGTGACGGCTTTTTTGCCTTTGGACGCCGTCGTTTTGGCTTCCTCAGCTTTGGCGGCGACCGGAGCGGCTGCGCTGGGCAGCACCACACCTGTTGCATCAACCTGTGCCGTCACTGTCAGACGGGTGCGTTTTTCACCCGGTCCCGGCACCAGAATAGCCGTGAACGTATCCTGACCAGCATATCCCATGGTGGGGGTGTAGGTCACATGCGTATCGTTATCCAGGCTGTACAGGAACGCCTTACCGTGTTCCGGAGCCGGAGAAACGCCGAAGGACGCATAGGCCTTACCGCTCTCCTGAGAGACCTTCAGGTCACACAGGCCATCGTCAGACCGCACAGTCATGGTGGTGCTCAGGCTGCCATCCGCGGCTTTTTTCACCGGCGTCGTCTGGCAGACGGCGGATTTCTTCATATACCCGAACGGGTTGGGGGACCCGGACGTAACTGGACCACCTGTAGTTGCACAGCCGGCAAGCATACCACCAGTTAGCGCCAGAACGGCAATTCCTCGCAAGCGCACTCGACAGCTCCGCTTCACTATTTATTAAGTACACATGAACCTTCTGCGCACTCTATGGCGGGCAAATCGGGCAAACTTATGCCCGCATCCCGCTGTGCCACATGATTCGTCTTTGCCTTTAGAACATACTGAAGAAGGAAGAAAGGGGGGGGATGGAGCATCTCCCCGCACGGCTGCCTCACTTTTGAAAACACGACATCATTTTGCCTGAAATTAAGCGTCTGAAAGCTCGGAACTGTGTCATTCCTGTGTTTTGGCCTGTCGGACGCAACAGAGCATCCTGCCTGCGGAAATGTTGAGACGCGGTATGAAAAAATACTTCTATCTTTCTCTGCTGAATACGCTATTTCGTTTATCAAACCTTGTACAAACCGTTTCATACGCTGAGCCTGCCGGGGAGACCTTGCTATGAAGAGGCACGCCCGCTCCAGCCTGTATCGGAGGACCTGCATGTCTTTTTCCCGTTTTGTTGCCGCTGGCGCCGTTGCTTTTGGTCTGCTGCACAGCACCGTTACCTTTGCTGCCACCCCGTGCGGCCACTCCTCCGCGCATGAAGCGTTCAATATTCAGGCTCTGAAAAGTGAGCTGATGGTTACGGCTCTCTCCTGCAACGCGCAGGACCGCTACAATGCGTTTGTCGGCAAGTTCCGCACGACGCTGCTGAATGAAGAGCAGAAACTCAACACCTATTTCCGCACCACCTACGGCCGCAGCGCCCAGCGTGAGCATGATGATTACATCACGCAGCTTGCCAACATTCAGTCTGAAAAAGGCCTCCAGTCCGGCACCATCTTCTGCATGCAGCGCCTTGCCATGTTTGATGAAGTCAACGCGTTGGAAAATTCTGAAGATCTGGCCAACTACACGGATGCCAAGGACGTAACGCAGCCGGCCTCTTTTGAAACCTGCGCAGCACCGGCCGTGTCTTCCCACCCGTCACGCCCCGCACGCCGCACGACGAAAGCAAAAACCACCCGTCGCGCTTAACAGTCTTTTGATAACGGCGGATGGCATTGCATTCCGGGCCCGGCCATCCGCCCTCTTCTGATCAGGCCTGCTTGACGAATCAGCGACAAAGCGGGACAGACCATATCCATGAGCGATCTGTTTTCTCCGCCCCCGTCTTCCCGCAAGCCTGCTGGCAAAGCCGCGACCAAAGCTGAGACCAGCCCACAGGCCTATGACGCCAGCGCCATTGAGGTTCTGGAAGGGCTTGAACCTGTCCGCCGCCGCCCCGGCATGTATATTGGCGGCACGGATGAGACAGCGCTGCACCACCTCGCCGCCGAGGTGCTTGATAACGCTATGGATGAAGCCGTTGCAGGCCACGCCTCGGCCATTGATGTGCGGCTTGACCCTGATAACCGTCTGACCATCCGCGATAACGGGCGCGGGATTCCGGTTGATGCGCATCCGCGCTTCCCGGATCGCTCGGCGCTGGAAGTTATCCTCACGACCCTGCACGCAGGCGGCAAATTCTCCGGCAAGGCCTATGCCACGTCTGGCGGTCTGCATGGTGTGGGTTCCTCCGTGGTAAACGCCCTGTCCTCCCGCATGGATGTGGAAATTGCACGGGACCGCGCCATCTGGAGGCAGGCCTATGAGCGCGGCAAACCCGTCACCGCGCTGGAAAAAGTAGGCCCGACGCAAAACCGCCGTGGCACACAGATTACCTTCCAGCCGGATACACTCATTTTTGGCACACATGTTTTTGTGCCATCCCGGCTTTACAAACTGTGTCGCTCCAAGGCGTTCCTGTTCCGGGGTGTGACCATCCGCTGGTCCTGTGATCCCTCTCTGATCAAAGCCGGGGATGAAACGCCGGCGGAAGCCACGCTGCATTTCCCCGGCGGTCTGGCTGACAGCCTGACGGATGAACTCGGAGCCTCCGCACCGCTGCTCACGCCGCTCTGGGCGGGAGATGCCAGCCTGCCTCCGGCGGCGGACGGCACGGATAATGGCCGTGTGGAATGGGCCGTGGCGTTTCTGGAAAGTGGCACATCCGCCCTTGCCTCTTACTGTAACACCATCCCAACCCCGCAGGGCGGCACGCATGAGACGGGCTTCCGCAATGCGCTGGTCAAGGGCCTGCGCGCGTGGGGGGAGCAGCGGTCCAATAAAAAAGCGGCTGCCATTACGGCGGAAGACGTGCTGGGCATGATTGCCGCCAAGCTGTCCGTTTTTATCCGTGACCCGCAGTTCCAAGGCCAGACCAAGGAAAAACTGACCTCTGCCGAAGCTAGCAAACTGGTGGAAACTGCCCTGCGGGACCGGTTTGACCACTGGCTGGCCCAGAACCCGCCTCAGGCGGATGCGCTGCTGACCTTTGTGATTGAGCGCGCGGAAGAACGCCTGCGCCGGCGTGAACAGAAGGATACCCCGCGCAAGAGTGCGACCCGCCGCCTGCGTCTGCCCGGCAAACTGACGGACTGCACGCGCGAACGCGCGGAAGAGACGGAAATCTTTCTGGTGGAGGGCGACTCCGCCGGTGGCTCTGCCAAACAGGCCCGTAACCGGGAGACGCAGGCAGTCCTGCCCCTGCGCGGCAAGATCCTGAACGTCGCGAGTGCCACTACAGAAAAACTCCGCGCCAATCAGGAACTCAAGGACCTGATTGAAGCCCTGGGCTGCGGCTCAGGGGACCGGTTTGATCTCAGCAAGCTGCGCTATGGCCGCGTGATCATCATGACCGACGCTGACGTGGACGGCGCGCATATCGCCTCCCTGCTCATGACATTTTTCTACCGGGAACTGCCGGAACTGATCCGCAACGGGCATCTCTACCTTGCCCAGCCGCCGCTCTACCGGCTCACGCAGGGCGCGCACTCCGTTTACGCAATGGATGATGCGGACCGTGAACGCAAAATGAAGACCGCCTTCAAGGCACGGGGCAAGATTGACGTCTCCCGCTTTAAAGGTCTGGGGGAAATGCCCCCGGCTGACCTGAAGGAAACCACCATGGACCCCAAACGCCGCACCCTGCTGCGTGTGGTGGCCCCGGCGGAAGACCGGCTGGCCACGCGGGAGAGAGTGGAAAGTCTGATGGGCCGCAAGCCCGAACTGCGCTTTGCCTTTATTCAGGAACACGCCCAGTCCGTTGGTGAATTGCTGGATGTATGATCCAGCCTCCTTTTTCTAACATCATGTTCGGCATGCTCCGGACGTTTCAACAGGTCTGAGCATGCCCGCCTCCTTTGCGAACAGCCCTGTCAGAGAACGCCTTCTGGCCCTGACCCAGCTTGTCGGCAGCATGATCTGCCTTCAGTTCGGCTCCTCACTGGCTAAATCCCTGTTCCCGCTTTTTGGCGCGGCAGGGATGGTCGGCCTGCGCACGGCGTTTGCCGCGACGGCCCTCATGTTGTTTTTCCGGAGCTGGCACGCCATCTCCCGCCGCACTGTGCGGCTTGTCCTGCCCTATGGCGTTGCCATTGCCGGGATGAACCTGTGCTTTTATCTGGCGCTGGAACGTATTCCGCTTGGCATGACTGTCGCCATTGAATTCACAGGTCCGCTCTTCCTCGCGTTTATCGGCTCCCGCAGGCTGGCGGATATCGGCTGGATTGTGCTGACGGTGCTTGGTCTGTGCATGCTGCTGCGGCCTGATACGGCGGCCCTGCCGGATATGATGGGCGTGCTCTATGCCGTGGGGGCCGCCATCTGCTGGGCGCTGTATATCGTTTTTGGCAAGCGCATGACGGGCAAACTTTCCCCCGGTCACGCCTGCGCTCTGGGGCTGCTCTCAAGCGCAGTCATTCTGTTCGTGCCGTGCTTTACCCCGGCCTTCCTCATCGGCCTGCATCATCCACTCCTGCTGGGGATGGCTGTTCTGGTGGCCCTCAGTTCCTCCGCCCTGCCTTACGCGCTGGAGATGCAGGCCATGCACCGGCTCTCTGCGCGGGATTTGGGGGTACTGTATAGTCTGGAGCCCGTCTGCGCCGCCTGCGCTGGTATCCTGCTGCTGCACGAAACCCTCTCCCCTCTGCGCATGGGCGGTATTCTGTGCATCGTGCTGGCCTCCGCGGGCACCGTGCTGACACCGGGCAAAAAAGGCCCGCCAAACGAGCAGCCGGAACTGCCGCAGTAATCCTCCCCCCTCCAACGGCACACGCAACCTCAACAGCAAACACGCACTCTTAAACTGCGGGCCTGCTCAGACAGCGGTGCGTTCTGGCACCCGCTCAGGCTGACTGAAATCAGTCTCCAAACGTAAAAAGGGACGGTCACCCCGCCCCTTTTTAATACACGTCCAACAGTGAAGACGTCTTCCGTCCCGTTATCGCGCCGCCAGATGCAGCGCGGAATCGGCAGACAGCGCGGCTGTGGCGGACGTTGCCCCATGATGCACAGCCTGCATCACCACCGGGTCAAACAGGCGGGTAAAGCTGCCGGGGTGAATCCCCATCCAGAGCGTGACAAGCGCCAGCGGTGCCAGCACCGCCACTTCCCCCACGCTCAGATCTCGCAGGAGATGCACGGTGCCCTGCAAACCGCCAAACAGCACCCGGCGATACAGAGAGAGCATATACACCGCCCCCATAATCATGGTGCCCCCGGCCAGCAGCGCAACCCAAAACGAGACGTGGATTGCCCCCATCAGCACCAGCAGTTCCCCCACAAAAGAGCCTGTGCCGGGCAGGCCGATATTCGCCATGGTGAACAGCATGGTCAGCAGGGCAAGCACCGGCATCTGCCGTGCCACGCCACCCAGAGCGGAAATCTGCTGTGTGTCTGAGCGCAGCGCCACAGCCGAAACACAGAAGAACAGGGCGGCAATCACCACCCCGTGCGAGAGCATCTGGAAAATAGCGCCGTCAATCCCCTCCGCTGTCAGCGTGAACAGGCCCACGGCAATCATGCCCATATGAGAGAAGGAGGAATACGCCACCACCCGCTTCATATCCGTTTGCGCAAAAGCTACAAAAGCGGCGTAGAGAATGGCCACAACCCCCAGCGCCAGCACATAGGGCGCAAACAGATGGGACGCATCCGGGAACATCAGCACGCCAAAGCGCAGCAGGCCATACGCGCCGGTTTTGGAAAGCACGCCCGAGAGCATGGCGGAGGCCGGTGCCGGTGCCTCAGAATACGCATCGGGCAGCCAGGCATGCAGCGGGAACAGCGGCAGCTTGACGCCAAACGCCAACAGGAAGGCCAGCAGCAGCCAGCCTTGCAGCGAGTGGGAGAAACCGGCCTGCATCAGAGCCGGGATATCCGTGGTGCCAGCCTGCTGCCACATCACGATCAGCGCGATCAGCATGAACAGCGAGCCACCGAACGTGAACAGGAAGAACTGTAACGAGGCCCATGCCCGCTTCGGCCCGCCCCAGATGCCGATCATCAGGCTCGCCGGGATCAGCGTTGCTTCATAAAACACGTAAAACAGCAGCAGGTCCTGCGCGGAAAACAGGCCGAACAGTGCGGTTTCCAGCATCAGCATGGCCGCGACAAACTCGCGCCCCTGCGTGCGGATGCTCCGCGCGCCCGCTGCCATAGCCAGCGGCGTGAGAAAGGCTGTGAGCAGGATGAAGACCAGCGAAATCCCGTCCACCCCGGTATGGTAGGAAATACCGGCGTCCGAAATCCAGCCCAGCCGGGTTTCAAACTGAAGGCCGGGGGTTGCCGGGTCAAAACCGCACCACAGCGCAACACTCAGCGCCAGAACAGCCAGACTGGTGCCTAACCCTAAACGGCGGGCCAGAAGATCCTGCGCCGCCCCTCCCCGGCAAAAAAACCAGGCGACGAGCGCACCTGCCAGAGGGAGATACGTTATGAGTGACAGCAGAGCATGGGGCACGGCGTTTTTACCATCCGGATTGCATGACTTTGCCCAGACCCTGCGCTTTTTTAGGAAGAGAAACCAGAGAGGCCCTGTTCACGATCCGCAGAGCAGCCGCCACGCCTGTGTGAGCAGGCGCGGGCGTTCAGCGCCTGCCGAACATCTTTTCCAGATCGTTTTTTGTCAGCTTCAGCCACGTCGGCCGCCCGTGGGAACAGGTGCCCGCGCGCGGTGTGGCTTCCATCTGCCGCAGCAGGGCATCCATTTCTTCCCGCGTCAGCCGCCGCCCGGCACGGATGCTGCCATGGCAGGCCATGCGGGCAATAACCGCATCCAGCCGCCCGTCCAGCGAGGGCATTTCCTCCGGAGCGCCTGCATCATCCGCTTCCAGCTCTTCCGCCAGATCCCGCAGCAGGCCAATGGCATCCGTGCTGTTCAGCATGGCAGGCAGCGCCCGCACCAGGACGGCGGTGCCGCCAAAGGCTTCCAGTTCAATCCCCAGTTTTGCCAGCATCTCCTGTCGGCTGAGCAGAAGCTCTACCTGCCCGCGCGGTAGTTCCACCACATCCGGCACCAGCAGACGCTGCCCGCGCACGCTGCCGCTGAGAAACTGTTCCCGCAGCCGTTCATGCGTCAGCCGCTCATGCGCCGCATGCTGGTCCACCAGCACAAGACTGCCATCGGCTGCCACGGCAATAATGTAGGTATCCAGCACCTGCGCGACTGCGGCCCCTAGCGGATGCGCCGCGGCCTGCTCCGACGTAACCGCAGCAGACGGATGCTCTCCAGCGACAGACGAATCCGCACCACCCGCATGCCCCCTATCCCAGCCGGACATACCGAGCCCGGAAGGCGCAGATGACTCGTTCCATGAGATAGAAGCTGGCATCGCGCCGCCCGGCTCATGCTGCACAACCCCGGCCTGAGACAGCCCCGGCTGCGCGGGACTTTGTCCGGAAACATCCGTCCCCGGCATCGTCGCGCCCGGTAACGGTGGCAGCATTCGGGCAGACGGCGTATCACCTAGCCCCAGCCGCGGCTCTGCAAAACTGCCCTGAGCCGGATACGCTGCCGGACGTAGCCCCGGAGCGGACACAGCACCGGGCTGCGCGGTGTTTTCCGGCGGATACCAGATGCGGCCCGGCCGCACAGCTGAAAACGATGGGCGCACCCCGACATTGCCCGCCCCGGCCTCCAGAGCGCGCCCCAATGTTCCGATTACCAGAGAGCGGACAGACGCTTCATCCGCAAAGCGGAGTTCCGTTTTGGCAGGATGGACGTTTACGTCCACCCGGTCTGGCGGAATAGTCAGCATCAGCGCCACTACGGGGTGCCGCCCATGCTCAATCACACGGCGATAGGCCACGCGCACGGCGGTTTTCAAAACCGGGTCCACCACCGGGCGACCATTGACCAGCATAAACTGCCCTGCCGCCGTGGCCCGATGCACGGACGGCCCACAGGCAAAGCCGGAAAGCGTCATGCCATCCCGCTCACCATGAATGGTCAGAAAGCCATCCGCCTCATTCGCCCCCAGCAGAGCCGCCGCGCGAGACGCCATGTCCTGCGCGGGCAGGTCAAACACCACACGGTCATCCAGACTGAACCGAAAGGCCGTCTCCGGCACCGCCAGCGCCAGACGGCGGATCACGCTTTCCGCGTGGCCCCCTTCAACGCGCGGGCTTTTCAGAAATTTACGGCGGGCCGGAGTGGCAAAAAACAGATCTTCCACCACAACACTGGTACCGAGTGCGCCTGCGCTGGGTTCAGGCGCAAAAACCTTGCCACCCTCAACGCGGATCTTCCACGCTCCACTTTCCCCCCGCGGACGGGACGTAATGCTCAGGCGCGCCGCAGCGCCGATGGAGGGCAGCGCCTCCCCCCGGAACCCAAGGGTGCGGATATGTACAAGGGATTCGTCCTGCAATTTGGACGTGCAGTGGCGTTCCACCGCCAGTGTGAGTTCCTCCGGAAACATGCCGTTCCCGTCATCTGTCACAATAATCTGGTCAATTCCGCCTTTTTGCAGGCTGACATCCAGCCGCTTTGCCCCGGCATCAATGGCGTTTTCAACCAGCTCCTTCAGGGCGGCCGCCGGGCGTTCAATCACCTCACCCGCAGCAATGCGGTTGACCAGAACCTCCGGCAACCGCCGCAGCGTGGGCCGCAGCGGCAAAGTGCCGGAAGGGTCAGACGTGCAGGAGACCGGGTCCGACATCGTCAGACCTCAGGCTCAGAACAGGCCGGATTTTTTAGGGTGAACCGTGGGGGTCACGCCTTTGGTGGGCTTATCCCCAAGGGCGGCGTTGGCTTTCAGGCGACGGTTTTCCGCATCCGAATCGACCGCGGAACCTGCATTACCGCCTTTCCAGAACATCAGCTGGCTAACAAAGCCGGACCCGGCAGCGCCAAGTTCACCCTCATCCGGTGCGTCAGAGGCTTCCGCTGCCTCATTCACCAGAATGGTCTGGGCACCGCTGGTATCCCCGTTAGTGCCGCGCAACGCGACATCGGGGGAGAGCGTTTCCAGAGCCTGCAGGCGTTCACTTTCATCCTGCGGGCGCTCTGCCCCGCTCACCGGCTTGGCCAGCGCATCCATGGGCGGCATGGACAGCGGCGCACGGGTGGTGACGGTATATTCATCCGGCATACTGCGTTCCAGACCGAACGCACGGGCGGCTTCGGAGCCGGAGCATCCGGTCAGCATTACGCAGCCACCAACAAGAAGCAGCGGAGAAATCAGTGTCGAGACACGGCGCGCCATCTTCTGTCTTATATCCTTCCTGCCCAGCCTGCCGGTATGACAGGTTGCTTTATAAATCACGATGCCTGCTGCCTGCCTGCAAGGACATTTTGCAACACCAGAACACAGACTGCACATACAATAGCAGAGTCAGCCACATTAAACACATACCATGACCAACCAAAAGCATGTGCATGAATAAAATCGACCACCGCGCCATAGCGCACCCGGTCTATCACATTCCCAATGGCGCCGCCGGTAATGGCCCCGACACATGCCGCCGTCAGTTTACTAGGGGTTCTGGCCATCCACACCAGCAGACCGCACGCCACGCTGAGGGCAATGACGGAAAACAGAATGCGTCCTGCATTGCCCAGCCCGCCAAACATGCCAAACGTGACGGCATGATTCCAGACCATGGTAAAGTTCAGAAACGGCAGAACCTTAACGGATATACGGTCCGGCAGGTCCAGCCCGTATAAAATCCAGTATTTGCTGAGCTGATCTGCCGAGAGAGACAGCATCAGCACCAGAAAACCGATGCCGAACGGCCGGCTGACGAGCGGCTTGCTCACTGGCCCTCCTGCACAGCCGTGACCACCTGCTGTTCCTGCTCCGCCACTACATCGGCACAACGCAGGCACAGGCCGGGGGCATCCGCCCGCGTGCCGGTTTCCGGCAGCACTTTCCAGCAGCGGGCGCATTTCTCACCCTCAGCCGGACGCACGACCGGCGCACCGTGCAGTTCACCGCCCTCGTCCCCCTCAACATAGACCGAGCCACTCTGGGGCGCGATCAGCACGTCCACATGGGAGACAATGGCCAGTTCGCTCCAGTTCACCCCGGCAAACTCGGCGGCTTCCTTTTCAGACAAAGTGAGTTCCACCTGCGCCTGAAGGGAAGACCCGACCGTGCCATCCCGCCGTGCCCCCTCGATTTCCGTGGTGATAATCCGGCGCACGGCGCGCAGGCGCGTCCAGCGTTCATCCAGTTCCGGGTTGCTCCATTCCGCAGGCAGGTCCGGGAAGGCTTGCAGATGAACGCTCTGCGCATCACCAAAACGGGCCGTCCAGGCTTCTTCCGCTGTAAAGACCAGCACCGGAGCCAGCCATGTTGTCAGGCAGCGATGCAGATGGTCCAGCACCGTGCGGGCCGCGCGGCGCGTCAGGCTGGAGGGCGCATCGCAATACAGCGTGTCCTTGCGGATATCGAAATAGAACGCGGACAGATCCGTGGTGCAGAAACCATGCAGGGCCGGGTAGACACCCACCCATTCATGCGTTTCCACCGCGCGAGCCATCAGGCCGCCCAGATCGGTCAGGCGATGCAGCACCCAGCGTTCCAGTTCCGGAAGCTGCTCATACGGAAGCGCTTCTTCCTCCGTAAAGCCATCCAGCGCCCCCAGCAGCCAGCGCAGCGTATTGCGCAGGCGGCGGTAGAGTTCGCCCTGCTGTTTCAGGATTTCCTTGCCGATCCGCAGATCTTCGTTCGTGTCGGAGTTCATGACCCACAGGCGCAGGATGTCCGCGCCCAGTTCATCATTCACTTCCTGCGGCGCAATCACGTTGCCCAGAGATTTGGACATTTTGCGACCGTGTTCATCCAGCACGAACCCGTTGGTCACCACGGCCTTGAACGGAGAAACCCCGCGGGTGCCAACACTTTCCAGCAGGGAGGACTGGAACCAGCCACGATGCTGGTCAGACCCTTCCAGATACAGATCCGCCGGGAAGGACAGACCGGGCTGGCCCAGCACGAAGGAATGGGTGGAGCCACTTTCAAACCAGACATCGACAATGTCGAACACCTGCTCGTACTCGTCAGCGTTTCGGCCTTCCCCAAGAAAGCGGGAGGCCGGAGAGCTGTACCAGGCGTCTGCCCCTTCCTCACGGAAGATGTCCACCACGCGCTGCATCACCTCGGCATCACGCAGGACTTCGCCGGTGCGTTTTTCAACAAACACGGCAATCGGCACGCCCCATGCGCGCTGGCGGCTGATGCACCAGTCCGGACGATTTTCAATCATGGAGGTCAGGCGGTTGCGGGCCTGTGCGGGCACAAACGTCACATCATCCAGCGCATCCAGCGCCTTCTGGCGGAGCGCGGACTCGCCATCCATCCGGATGAACCATTGCGGCGTAGCCCGGTAGATAACCGGCGCGCGGGAGCGCCAGGAATGTGGGTAGGAATGCACCAGTTCCCCACGCCCCACCAGACCGGCAGGCGCTGTGCCTGCGGCGTTGGCCTGCTCCATCACCGCGACCAGCGCGGCACAGACCGGATCTGCCGCCTTGAACACATGCACCCCGGCAAAACCGGGAACCCACGGCGCATAGGTGCCGTCATCCTGCACGGTTTCCGGCACCTCCACGCCAAAGGATTTGCACAGGCGGAAGTCGTCCTCACCATGGGCCGGGGCCATATGGACAAGGCCTGTGCCTGCTTCGGTCGTGACAAACTCACCCGGCAGCATCGGCACATCATAATCATAGCCCGCGCCACGCAGCGGATGCGCGCAGACAGCGCCCTCAAGCGCCTCACCCGGCAGGGTATAGAGGATATGATGCGCGGAGATATGCGCTTCCTTGCAGAAGTTTTCGACCAGAGCTTCCGCCACCAGCACCTTCGCACCCGGTTCCAGCAGAGCGCCTTCACGCGTTTCATCCACGCGCAGCACCACGTAGGTAATGTCCGGCCCATAGGCCAGCGCGCGGTTACCGGGGATAGTCCACGGCGTGGTGGTCCAGATCACCACGGACACATCCCTGAGTGCCTGCGCAGGCGTGGGGTCTTTCACAATGGGGAAAGCCACCAGAATGGTTGTGGATTTATGGTCGTGATATTCAATTTCAGCTTCAGCCAGCGCGGTTTTTTCAACCGGGCTCCACATCACCGGGCGCAGGCCACGATACAGACCGCCATTGAGCAGAAAACGCCCGATCTCCCCCACAATGGCAGATTCGGAAGAGAAATCCATCGTCGCATAGCGGTTGGCCCATTCGGCCTGCACGCCCAGACGCCTGAACTCCTCCATCTGTACGCCAAGCCATTTGGCGGCATAGGCGCGGCATTCCGCCCGGAATTCCAGCACGGGTACGGAATCCTTGTCCCGCTTGGCCTTGCGGTATTCCTCTTCCACCTTCCACTCAATCGGCAGACCGTGGCAGTCCCAGCCCGGCACATACCGCACGGCATAGCCGGACATCCGGTGGGCGCGGTTAATGACGTCCTTATTGATCTTGTTCAGGGCGTGGCCGATGTGCAGATGGCCGTTGGCGTACGGAGGGCCATCATGCAGCGTAAATGCCGGGCGGCCTTCCGCCTGCTGCGTGATCTGTGCATCCAGCCCGATCTCAGCCCACCGGGCAAGCCAGTCCGGCTCCCGCTTTGGCAGGTTGCCGCGCATGGGGAAGGACGTGCGGGGCAGAAAGACGGTATCGCGATACAGATCGGCGTTAGCGCTTTTCTCTGAATCACTGCTGCTGGATTTAGACATGGAACGGCAGGTGTCACTCTGGTTCGGGTTCAGCACAAGAACAGGCCCGCCAGACTGGCAGACCCGCAGGGGTATCCGTTATCCAAGCGCAAGCCCGCAGGGTCAAGCAGCAAGGAACAGTTCAGGGTTTAATGGCCAAGCAGCTCTTCGTCCAGAACAGCGCGGGCCTGTGAGGCATCTTGCGCAATCTGCTCTTTCAGCGCGTCCAGCCCGGCAAAGCGTTTTTCCGCCCGCAACATACGGTGCAGCGCTACGGAGAGCGTCTGGCCATACAGGTCGCCCTCAAAATCAAACAGATTGACTTCCAGCCGGCTCTCCTGCCCGTCATCAATCGTTGGGCGGCGGCCGATATTGGCAACGCCCGGCCGGGTCTGCCCACCCGGCAGACGCACCGTGACGGCATAGACACCCCGCGCAGGCTCCAGATGCCGCCCCAGCGGAATATTGGCGGTGGGGAAGCCCAGCAGGCGGCCACGTTTATCCCCGTGCTGCACCTCGCCCCGGATAAACCACGGGCGGCCCAGCTCTTCCGCCGCGCGTTCCGGGTAGCCATCCTGCAACAGCCGCCGGATGCGCGAGGACGAATACGGCCCGGCAGCATCGGAGAGCGCCTGCACGGGCGTAAAGCCCATCCCGAGTTCAGCAGAGCGTTCGGACAGGAAGCTCACATCGCCCCCGCGCCGGTGGCCAAAAGCAAAATCCGGCCCACAGGCGACGTGCTTCAGCCCCAGCCCGTTGCACAGCACATCTTCCACAAACCGCTCGGCGGACATCTGGGAGAATGCTTCATCAAACCGGATCTGGAACACATGCCGCACGCCCAGCGCCTCAAGGGCCGCGCGCTTTTCCGCTGATAATGTCAGGCGGAACGGCGGGTCCTGCGGGCGGAACAGTTCACGCGGATGCGGGTCAAACGTCACCACAGCCAGAGGAAGGTCTGGCCGCGCGGAGTGGAGGGTATGCACCAGATGAGCATGCCCAAGATGCACCCCATCAAAATTCCCCAGAGCAGCAGCGCAGCCACGGGCCTCATCGGGGATTGCCGTCCAGTCCTCATGCAGCCGCGCCGTGATCACGCCCGCGGCTCCGCACCCGGCAGACCGAACAGGCGGGCGGCTTCCGGCAGGGTGGCCGCAACGGGGTGATGCTTCCCTGCCACGGTCCCGTCTTCCGGGCGCACAATCTGGCAGACCTGCACTCCGGCTTCCGCCGCGGCATCCAGTTCCGCCGTCACGTCAGACAGGAACAGCACGTCCTGCGCCTGCCAGCCGGTTTCCCGCAGGATGTTGCGATAGCTTTCCGCTTCTTTTTTTCCGCCAACCCGCAGATCAAAAAACTTGCTGAACAGCGGCGTCACGTCGCCCTGCTGCGTGTGGCCAAAAATCAGCTTCTGCGCAGGCTGGGAGCCGGAAGAATAGACTGCCAGTGTCAGTCCGGCTTTTGCCCATGTTTCCAGCGTGGGCACCACATCCGGGTAGAGGCTCGCAATCAGTTCCCCCCGTTGATAGCCCTGCGCCCAGACAATCCCCTGCAAGGCCTTGAGCGGGCCAACCTTGGCATCCGCATCCATCCAGCACGTCAGTTGCTCCATAGGCGGCACGCCGGGGGCGAGACGGGCAATTTCTTCCAGTTCTGCATGCACCGCCGGGTCATGCGCCTGCTCGGCCACCAGAGCGGGCAGATGTTTGCGGGCATACGGGAACAGCACCTGATGCACGAAGGAGACCGGGGCCGTTGTGCCCTCAATATCCAGCAGAGCGACGCGCGGGGTGTGAGAGACTGCACTCATTGATCATACGCCATAAAACGGTTTGCAAGGTCTGTGCCGGTGTAATCCGCTACCCAGCCTTCCTTGTGCGTAAAAATCCGCAGGGCCACCACATCCGGCTCCGGCCCGGCATCAAACCAGTGCTTTGTGCCTTCCGGCACGGAGATCAGGTCTGTCTGGGTGCATTCCACGTCATAAATCTTGTCGGCCAGATGCAGGATGAAGTGACCTGAGCCGTGCACAAAAAAGCGCACTTCATCTTCACTATGCGTATGTTCGGACAGAAATTTTGCGCGGAGTGCTGCACCGTTTGGCGTATCCGGCCCTACGCGCATGACATCGGCGGAGCCAGCCCCGGTCTCCCCCATCAGCTTATCCAGAAACGGGCGATAGGTGGCCAGAACCGTCTCCGCATCGGCAGAGCGTGGCGGGATTTCCGGCCCCTGCCACCGCTCAAACCGCACGCCCAGCGGGCGCAGCAGATTGGCCATTTCCACCGGGTCCTGCGTGTGCAGAACGGGCGTTTCCGGCACGGTATCCTGATAAATGGTCAGTGCGCTCACAGCCCCAGCTTCCTTCTTTCCAGCAGGCAGGCCAGCAGGAATTCCAGCCCTTCCAGCCGGGCAAGTGCGGTGGGCATATCCTTGCCCCACACATACACACCGTGGCCACGGATAATATATCCGGCAGGCATCCCACCGAAAAAGGGTGCGACGACCTGTGCCAGACGGGCGATATCCTGATCATTTGCAAACAGTGGCACCGGCACGGAAGCCTCATGCGTGGTCTGGCCGGCAAACACCTTCTGCACTTCATAATCCGTAAGGTGCAGAGCCGGGCCTTTTTCAATCATCGAGAGCACGGTGGAGGCCACGGAATGTCCATGCAGCACGGCACCGGCACTCGGGTCCTGCTGGTAGATCTGGCAGTGCAGCAGGGTTTCTGCACTTGGCTTATCCCCGCTGCGATGCGGCTGCCCGGCCTCATCAACCGTGATCACATCCTCCGCCTTCAGGAAGCCTTTATGGCACCCGGAGCGGGTAATGGCGATGCGCCCATCTGGCAGGCGGCGGCTGATATTACCCGCAGTCGCTGGCACCCAGCCACGTACATCCATCCGCTGCCCAGCCGCCAGAATATCCTGCGTGGCGCGTGCAAAATCCGTCATGCTCTCGCTCATTATTTTATTCCGACCCTGTTCGCGGCCCTGATCTTACGCCACCTGACCTCAGCCAGCAGACCGCACGCAGGCGGCCCGCCTCTGGCCCGCCGTATGGCCGGGCTCAGGGCTGGCGCGTTTTTTCAGGCTGCACAGCGGCGGGGTCTGCCGGGTTTGCCGCAGGCGGCGGGGAAATATGGCCTCCGGCGCGCGGAGCCGGTTCGTCCATCGGTTCATCATCCGCCATGTGCTTCTTGAAGGATTTAATCCCCTTCGCGAAATCACCCATCATGGAGCTGATCTTGCCGCCACCGCCAAAAACCACCAGCACAACCGCAAGCACAATCAGCCAGTGCCAGATGCTTAAGCTACCCATTCAACAGCCCTCTGTTTAACAGGCCGGCGCACTGCGAACGGCCCAAATTCCCTGTTTCTGTTCTGAACCACATGGCGGTGCTTCCCCCATCATGCAAGCCCGATCTCTCGGCCGGGCCTGAAAAACGGGGCAAACCACCCTCAAATCACCCTGCGGACCAGTCCCCCGGCGGATACCAGCCTATGAGCTGCCACCCTCCAGCACAGGTTCTATAAATCCATACGCAGGGTAGACGGTTTTCCCCATGCCGTGAATAGGCGTCCACCAGACCCGCACCTGCGTCCAGTTATTCCCCGGTGAGACATCCTCCACCGGCGCACGGCGCGTCACCCGCCCCGGCTCCCAGTTGGCATGGTCCACCAGCACAAGGCGCGAATTTTTCACGGCCCGCACCACAGAGACATGCCCGGATGGCAGCCGCCGGGTGGAGCGGAACACAAGCACCTCCCCCGGCTCCGGCGTGGAGGTGCGGGTATATCGCCCTCCGGCCTGCCGCCACCAGCTTGCCGCGGCCCCGCGCAACTGCACCCCGGAATGCTCCCGCGCATACGGGGCACACTGCACGGACCCACCCCATCCGCCGTGGCCTGCACAGGCCGCCAGCAACAGGGGCAGAAAAAGAACACTCCAACGCTTCACGACTCGGCCCTCAAACGCTCCATCCACTCCTGCGCCTCCGCCGGGTCCATTTCCAGAACCCGCTGCGCCACATCCCGCCCAAACCCGGCGCGGGCCAGAATACCCATAGCCCGACGCTCTTCCGCCGCTTCCGGGCTCAGGCCATATCCGCCCTCTTCCTCCTGTGGCGCAACACGCGGAGGCCTGAGGGACGGCCCCCCGGCAAACGGCCCCAGCCTGCGCTTACGCGCCAGCACAAGAGCGGAGGATAGCTCCACCTCGGCAGGAGAAAACCCTTCCACCACCTCCTGCAAGGCGGCGTCCCGCACATCCGCCTCAACCCCGCGCGCTGCCAGATGCGCCTGCACCGCCCGACCGGAGCGGCCAGACCGCACCAGCCTGCGGGCGCGGGCCTGCGCAAAAGCGGCGTCATCCACTGCCCCCAGCCTGATCATCTCTTCCGCCACAGCCTCTACCACCGGGCGCAGGGCAGCGGCGGCGGCGCGCACATCCTCCTGCTCGGCTCCGGCTTTCAAAGCACTCCGCTCCCATCGGGCAATACGGCGCAGCAGAACCTGCTCCAGCCCCTGCCGCGTGGTGGAAAAACGTGCCAGATGCGCAAGAGCAGCCTCCCGCAGCACCTTGCGGTCGGGCGGGGGCACAGCGGCGGAGTCAGTCTCGGATCCCATACCCGCCCTTATGCCCTATTTTGCGGTCAAAAGACCATTCATGACCCGCAAACCCCCTCCGCGCGCAAGAAATGTGACAGTTTCATGCGAGATTTTCGTTTTAGGCGTTTGACTCTGCGCGCAGGACAGCCGCATCATGCCGGATGCAAACGGGTCGCCCGCTCCAGACAGGCAGCGGGCGTTTTCTGTTTTGCATCCTTTTCCTTTTTTGCTGATCACCTCAACGCAACACAAAGAACTGTTCCATGATTCCAGCCCTGACACCGACCTACAACCGTGCCTCCCTCGCTTTTGAGCGTGGCGAAGGCGCCTGGCTGTACACGACGGACGGGCGACGATTCCTGGACTTTGCCGCGGGCATTGCCACCTGCTCCATCGGGCACGCACACCCGCATATGGTCAGTGAACTCACCGGCCAGATCGGGCGGGTGATGCATGTCTCCAACCTGTTCCAGATTCCGCAGGCCATCCGGCTGGCGGAACGGCTGGTGGCCAACAGCTTTGCGGACAGCGTGTTCTTCTGCAATTCCGGCGCTGAAGCCAATGAAGGCATGGTGAAGTTCGCGCGCCGGGCGCAGGCCCTGTCCGGCCACCCGGAGCGGACGGACATTATCTGTATGGATGGTGCATTTCATGGCCGGACGCTGGCTATGCTCTCCGCCACCGGCAACCCGAAATATCTGGAAGGCTTCGGCACCCCGGTTCCGGGCTTTGTGCATGTCCCGTTTAATGACATTGCGGCCCTGAAAGCCGCCATCACCCCGCAGACCGCCGCCATCATGCTGGAACCCATTCAGGGGGAAAGCGGTATCAAGGTTGCAAGCCCGGAGTATCTCAAAGCAGTTCGCGCTCTGTGTGATGAAACCGGGGTGCTGCTCGCACTGGATGAAGTGCAGTGCGGCGTGGGCCGAACAGGCAAACTGTTTGCGCATGAATGGGCCGGTATTACGCCGGATGTTATGTCCGCCGCCAAAGGTCTGGGCGGGGGCTTTCCCATCGGCGCGGTTCTGGCGACGGAAGCCGTCGCGAAAAACATGACGGCGGGCACCCACGGCACCACATTTGGCGGCAACCCGCTGGCCTGCACGGCGGCCAATGCCGTGCTGGACGTTCTGCTGGCCCCCGGCTTTCTGGAGCAGGTTCAGGCCCGCGCCGCGCTGCTGGACAGCCTGCTGGATGATCTGGTGCAGAACGCCCCTGCCGTTTTTGCGGAACGGCGCGGCCTTGGCCTGCTGATCGGCCTGCGCTGCGTGCCGCCTGTCGGCACGGTGCAGGCTGCAGCGCAGGAGGCCGATCTGCTGTGCGTCACCGCGGGTGAGAACGTGCTGCGTCTGGTCCCGCCCCTTACCATTTCTGAAGATGAGTGCCGTGAGGCCGCCGCCCGCCTGAAAAAAGCGGTGCAGATTTTGACTGACACCCAGAACACAAAAACACTGGAGCCAAGCCTGTGAGTGCTGCCCTTTCCTCTCTGTCCTCCACCACGACGCAGTCCGGGCCGCGCCACTTTCTTGACCTGAAAGATCTGGACGCCACAACGCTCCGCCAGATTCTCGATGTTGCTGCGGGCATGAAGCAGATGCAGAAGGGCCGCCGCTTCCCGCTGCATCCGCGCGTGCCGCTGGCAGGCCGGGCGCTTGGCATTATTCTCTCCAAGCCCTCAACCCGCACCCGCGTTTCTTTTGAAGTCGGGATTCGTCAGCTTGGGGGGGATGCCGTCATCCTCTCCCCGTCCGACATGCAGATTGGTCGCGGCGAGACCATTACGGACACCGCCCGCGTTCTCTCCCGCTTTGTGGATGCGCTGGTGCTGCGCACGGGCCGCACGGAAAACCTGCATGAACTGGCGCGGGCCGCCAGCGTGCCGGTTATCAACGGTCTGACGCCTTCCTCGCACCCCGTGCAGATTCTGGCGGATATCCTGACTTATGAAGAGCATCGCGGCCCGGTCAAAGGCCGCACCTTTGCCTGGACGGGGGACGGCAACAACGTGCTGGTCTCCCTGATTGAAGGGGCCGTGCGCTTTGGCTTCAAACTCCGGGCTGCCACCCCGGCAGATATGGCCCCGCCGCAGGCCGTGCTGGACTGGGCCAGACAGGAAGGCGGCGATGTGGTGCTGACCACGGACCCGCGCGCCGCCGTGGACGGCGCTGACTGTGTGGTGACGGATACATGGCTCAGCATGTCGGACTCGGAAGAAGAAGCCGCGATGCGCCTCGCCAAACTTTCTCCCTACCGGGTCGACGCTGCCCTGATGGCTCTGGCCGCGCCAGATGCCCTGTTCATGCACTGCCTGCCCGCCCATATTGGGGAGGAAGTGACGGAAGACGTGTTTGAAGGCCCGCAATCCGTAGTGTTTGATGAAGCCGAAAACCGTCTCCATGCCCAGAAGGGCCTGCTGGCCTGGACCATGGGCGGAGAGAACTGGCTCTCTTTCGGGAAGGAATGAGCATATGAAGGACGCAGGCACACCGGCATACCCCACCGGCACGGAAGACACACCTGCCACACCGGGCTGGGTGGAAGACAGTCTGGACCGTATTCTGGCCAGCCTGCCCGTTGCAGCGGATAAGCTCGCGTCCTTCCGCGCCTCCTATCTGGACTGTCTGGCAGGCTGCGGCCGCACCGCGGATCTGGACCGCGCGCATGACGCCTGCCGTCAGGGCTTTCTGCGCGCCGTGCAGGATGGGCTGGAACTGGATGCCAGCACGCTCCGCACACTGGAACAGCAGCTTGAACAGCTCGAACTGTCCATTTCCTCAGAGATCTGAACCCGCCGGGGCCTGACGTTCCGGCGTCTGCCGTCCGGGCCTTTCCGTAGCCTGTCTCCATCTGGCCGGGACACCCCCCTGTTATTGCGGGGGATGCCTCCCCATATCCTCAGCACTGATCGTTCTTAAGGTTTTTTATGGAAACTCCTGCTTTTCTTGACCGTGACCGCCCGGATGTGCCGGATCTGGTCGTGCCCGGTGGTGTGACACCTTTTTATCTGCAAGGCCGCCCCGTGCGCGGGCGACTGGTGCGCCTTGGCGTGCTGACCGATGTGCTGCTGACGCGCCATGACCACCCCGGCGTGGTGAATCGTCTGGCAGGCAAGGCGCTGGCGCTGGTGGCCGGTCTGGCCTCCGCGCTGAAGTTTCAGGGAGCGTTTTCCCTCCAGATCAAAGGGGATGGCCCCGTCACCATGCTGGTGGCTGACTGCACGGATACCGGTGCGCTGCGCTTTTACGCCCGCACGGATGAGGATGCGCTCAACACCCTGCTTCAGGACACTCCGAACCCGACCGACCGGGAACTGCTGGGCAATGGCTATATGGCCCTGACGGTGGATCAGGGGCCGGACATGGAGCGGCATCAGGGGATTGTGGACCTTGCGGGCGATGACCTCGCCGCCATGGCGACCCATTACTTCAAAACCAGTGAGCAGCATGCCTGCTGGATCTATCTGTGCTGCACCATGACGGATGCAGGCTGGCGCGCGGGCGGCCTTGTGCTGGAACGCATTGCCGGTGAGGGTGGCACCCATGTTGTGGGCGATGAAAACGCCGATGCAAGCTGGGAGACCGCCACCATTCTGGCCTCGACCCTCTCCACCAAGGAAGTACTGGACGACAGTCTGCCATCTGCCACGCTGCTGCACCGCCTGTTCCATCAGGAAGATCTTCAGGTCAGCCAGCCTCGTGCGCTTGCCTATGGCTGCCGGTGCTCCCGCGCCCGTCTGGCCAGCGTGCTGGAAGGGTTCGACACGGATGATCTGGACCATATGTGCCAGGATGACGGGCAGATTGTGATGACGTGTGAATTCTGCAATCACGACTTCCGCTTCCCGCGCACGGAAATTACGCCCCGCACCCTGTAAGGGCGCGCGACACAGAACCGTTGACCACCTTTATCACCGGAGGCAGGATTTCGGCTGCCTTATCCGGACCCCTCATCCGGACTCTGCGCCTTTGTTGAAGGACCGTGTTTCCATGTCGCTGTTTTCTCGCCCGCTTCGCGCAACATGCTCTGTCGCTCTGCTCCTCCCCGCCTTTCTGGCAGGCTGCGCGGGCGATAAGCAGCCGACACACTTTGCCCCCCTGCGTTATGATTATCTGAGCGTGATGCACCTGAACGCAGGCACGCTGGAGATTGAAGACGCAACCCAGCAGAACCCGGTTGCCGGGGATATCAGCGCCAACGCCCCCACCCCACCCGCGCAGGCCCTCCGCCAGATGGCGCAGGACCGTCTGGTGGCCGCAGGCGCATCTGGCACGGCAAAATTTGTGATTGATCAGGCCTCCATCCTGCACAATGCCGGGGGCGTGCTTGTGGGGCAGATGGCTGTGCATCTGGTGCTGCTCAACAGCGGCGGCACGCAGGCGGCACGGGCGGAAGCCCATGTCTCCCAGACCATGCGGCCCGACCTGTCCAAAGGAGATGCGGACAGCCCGGCCAACCTGTACGAACTCACCTCAGACATGATGCAGCGCATGAACGTGGAGTTTGAATATCAGGTGCGCAACACCATGAAAGACTGGATGGTGGATGCAGGCGGCACACCCGTTGGCTCCGCCATTCAGAGCCAGTCCCTTGATGCACCGGGCGCAAAAAGCAGCACCGCCGCAAAAGCTGCGTCAGCCGCAGCCGCAACGGCGCCTGCGCTGGTAACACCAGCCGTCACAACGCCGGAGGTGGCCACACCCGCCATCACGACCCCGGCCGTCACGGTCCCGGCTATCACCACACCGGATGTGTCCGTACCGGATGCAACGCCGTCCGCCACCGTGCCGGAAAATGTCCCCAGCACTGATACGGCATCAGGCAGCACAAAGAAAACCAGCACGTCTTCCACCAAAACCTCTGAACCCGACCCGGTTTTTCCGGCGGGCGAAGATGATGACAGCGCCAGTTCCAGCACCAGTGCTTCCACGCCAAAGGTGCGCTCCCCCGAGCCGGGCGTTCTGAAGCTGCCTAAAAAATAAGCCGACATAACACCGTGTGCCCTGCCCTCTTTCCGGCAGGGCACACGGCGAGCCATTTTCCGAAATTGCTTTGCACGGACGCCATAAAGCTCCGTGGCTCTCCATAATAATTGTAGTAATAAACATTCCCCAGACGCTGATAATAGCGTGTGTTGGAAAGGTTGTTGACGGTAAACGTCATGTTCAGTTCCGGCCGCCACTGGTAGCCTACCTGCGCACTGGCCACCACATAGGCACCCTGCCGCACGGTGCGGGTTGTACCAAACGTACTGCTCTGCGCATCCACCTCGGCCCCGATACTCCAGACATTGCGTGTCACCTCCGGGGCGGCAAAGGGATAATGTGACCAGAGTTTGAAAAGATGCCGTGGGGAATTAGGCGTGTAAGGCAACCCGGCCAGACCGGAATCATCCTTCAGGATCTTGTTATCATTAAAGGTGTAGCCAAGGCTGATGTCCCAGCCATCCAACAGCCGCCCCAGTGTTTCAAACTCAAAGCCCTGACTGCGCACCTTGCCTGCGGCATGGTAGCAGGTGCTTGTGCCGGACAGGCCGCAGGTGGTCGTGCCGTCCTGATCTTCCATAGCCTTATTGCGTTCCAGAATATGGAAACCTGCGAGTGTCACACTCAGATTGCGATGGAAAAAGGAGCCTTTAAAGCCTCCTTCAATCTGCTGCCCCAGTACCGGCTTCAGCCGCCCGGTATGGCTGTAGGCTGACTGTGGCTGGAACGTATCCGTAAAGCTGACATAGGCGGCAACCTGCGGCACGATATGCCAGACCAGCCCTAAATAGGGTGTCGGCACCGCACCGTTTTTCTGGCTGACAACATAAGGCGTGTTTTTAGACAGTTTTTTGTATTTATACTGATAAAAACTCAGTCTTCCACCAAGCATCAGATCAAGAGAAGGCAGAAGCTACACCCGTGCGGAGCCATACACCCCCACCTGTTGCGTAGGTTCGCGGTAGCGGGTGGTAATGGCCGGGCCGATGGTGTCAGAAATTGCGGGGGTGAAAAGATCCAGATTACTCAGGCCCGGCGTGGTGCGCCTTGAGGCGGACGACCCACCATCATACAGCAGATCGGAATCATAATTTGCGCCGATCAGCAGATCATGTTTCCGGTTCAGCAGATGGACGGGTCCGGTAAAATACAGGTCCGCCCCATCATAAATTTCCCAGCCGTCATACCGTGCCACAACAAAATTGCCGGTCTTTTGCGCTGTAACGGCACTGTTCAGATAGGTGTAGTGCATGGAACTGTCCGTTTCACGGTGGCGGCCCGTCAGCTTTGTGCGCCAGCCGCCGCCAAACTCATGCTCCAGTTCTCCATCAAACTCATACATCGGGCTGCTGGTCTGGCCCCAGTTTGCCCCTACAAAACTGTTCCGTGCCAGATGCAGGTCCGCACCGGAGGCTACCATGGGCAGGCCCATAAAGCGTGTGGTGTCATTTTTCTGGCCGGTTGCGGAAACAGAGAGCGTGGTGTTGTCTGTAAGATGCACATCAATATCGGCGTAGGCTGTCCAGCGGGTATCGTGCGCGTTTTTATAAAAATAGTTGCGGTCTCCCCCTGCCAGCACAAACCGGCCCGTCACCTTTTTATTGCCCGTCAGCGGTCCGGTCACATCGGCATCCGCATGGAATGTATCCCATGACCCACCGCTGAAATCCCCCTGCGCCCGGTAGGTATCCAGCGCATGCTTGCGCACAAAGTTCACACTGCCGCCCGGCGGAGCGGACCCCTGAAACATCCGGTCCGGGCCACGCCAAACTTCAAGACGATCATAAATCGCCAGATCAAACTGCTGGCTGAAGGACATACCGCCACTGGACGGCACGCCATCATATTGCGGCTGCACGGAGTAGCCCCGTGACGTAAATCCTGCCGTGCCATCTCCATACAGATTGACATTCAGCCCCGGCACCTGTTTGAGCGCCTGATCCACCGTTGTCAGGTTCTGGTCATGCATCTGCTGGCGGCTGACAACGGAAACCGATTGCGGAATTTCATCCAGCCGCAACAGCATTTTTGTCAAGGAGACCGCCTTCACCACATAGCTGCCCGTGCCATCTGTGGTGGCGTTCCTGTGCCGCTGCCCCTGCACCAGAAGTTTTTCAACGCTGCCCGGCATTTCATTCTCATCAGATACAGAAAGAGCTTTTTCTGACTTCTGCGTGCTTTTTGCGGAATAGCTCGCTTTTTTTGTAGCATCCTCCACCGCACCGGATGCCGTGGCGGCAAAAGCCGGTGCGCCACTCATGCCAAGCCCGGCCCCGCAGAGCATCAGCCCTGAGCAGGAGAGCAGCCCTGCCTTAAAACGCATCATCATCATTCCTGCTCTGTCTCCGGCATGGTCTGTCGTCGCTGCCTGCCATGCTCTGCGCGGGCCCTGTGCCTCAGCATGGCGCATCCCGCCGATTTCGTTATTAAGAATTAGTCGCATTATTACTTCTCTATGAAGCGCCGCAAGAGAGACGACACCCAATTTGTAAATTTTTTTTATGAACCCTTAAAAACCAGCTTCGGACCAAGCCGCCTTTCCATTCCCCATTTTCAAATTGCAGGCAGCCCACGCCATCGCCATAACAGCCTGATGCCGAACCAGCCGCTTTCCGCCTCCCCTTTTGCCATTGCCGATGGCCTGCCCGTGCAGGATGTGCTGCCCGACCTGTGCGCCGCCCTTGCCCGTACCCCCACCGCAGAACAGCCCGCTTCCGCCATTCTGGTCGCACCACCGGGGGCGGGAAAAACCACAACAGTTCCGCCTGTTCTGGCAGCGGCCCCCTGGCGCGGGGAGGCAGACCGCATCATCATGCTGGAGCCGCGCCGTCTGGCGGCCCGCGCCGCCGCAACACGCATTGCGTCCCTGATGGGGGAAGAGGCAGGCGGGTTTGTCGGCTTTCGCACCCGGCTGGAGTCCGTGGTGTCCGACCGCACGCGCATTGAGGTGCTGACGGAGGGCCTGTTTCTGCGCCGCCTGCTGGGTGACCCGATGCTGGAAAACGTCGCCTGCGTGATTATTGATGAAGTGCATGAACGCTCTCTGGATGCGGACCTCGCACTGGCTTTTTGTCTGGACCTGCAACGCACCCTGCGGCCGGACCTGCGGCTGGTCGCTATGTCCGCCACAGCCGAGACCGAACGCCTTGCCGCGCTCATGAACGCCCCGGTGCTGACCAGCGAGGGCCGGATGTATCCGCTCACGGTGCAGCACGCCAAACGCGATATCCCGCATCTGCGGGATCTGCCCGCCGTAACAGCCGCAGGCGTGCGGCAGGCGCTGGCGGAAACAGAAGGCGATATTCTGGTCTTCCTGCCCGGCACCGGGGAAATCCGCCGCACCGCCCAGTTGCTTGAAGACTGCTCCGCCATCGTGCTGCCCCTGCATGGGGAACTGCCCCCGGCAGAACAGGCTCTGGTGCTGCGCCCCGGTCCCGCCGGGCAACGGCGCGTTATCCTCTCGACGTCCATTGCGGAAACATCGCTTACCGTGCCCGGTGTGCGCGTTGTGGTGGATTGCGGTTTTCGTCGCGCACCGCGCTTTGACGCTGGCGCGGGCCTTTCCCGGCTGGACACGCTGCGCATCTCACGCGCCGCCGCCCGCCAGCGCGCAGGTCGCGCAGGGCGAGAAGCCCCCGGCACGGCCTTCTGTCTGTGGACAACCGCCACGGAACGCGGCCTGCCCCAGCATGACCGCCCGGAAATTCTGGAAGCGGACCTGTCTGACTTTGTTCTGGCCACAGCGTTATGGGCCGATACGGTCGGCCAGTCTGACACCCCTCTGCCCCTGCCTGACCAGCCCTCCGGCAGCGCGGTAGCCGCCGCCCGGGAGTTGCTGATTATGCTCGGCGCTCTGGAGGAAGACGGGCAGATAACCCAGCACGGGCGTGACATGGCCGCCCTTGGCACCCATCCGCGCCTTGCCGCGATGATGCTGGCTGCCCGCACGGCGGAGGAAGCCGCTCTGGCGGCAGACCTCGCAGCCCTGCTGGAAGAACGGGACCCTCTGCGCCCCCGCGCGGCAGGACGCGCAGGCCCACCGCCCGTTCCACCCTCAGATATTTCTCTGCGGCTTGACCTGATTGCCGGGGGAGACCACCCGCAGGCAGACCGGGGCGCACTGGCCCGCATCCGTCAGGCGGCCTCGCGCTTCCGTCTGCGGCTCGGTCTGCGGGCACGCCAGCAGGCGGGGGGAAACCCTGCGGCGCTGATTGCCGCAGGCTTTCCCGACCGGATTGCTCTCTCACGCGGGGAAGCAGGAACCTTCCGTCTCTCCAATGGCAGCAATGCCCGCCTGCGCCGGGATGACGGGCTGGCCGAAAAAAAGCTGCTGGCCGTGGCTGGGTTGCATTTGCGCACCTCCGCCGAAATCCGGCTTGCCGCCCCGCTGGACCTCAACGCCCTGCCGCCTGCCTTGCTGGACCGCACAAAGGAGCAGGTGGAAACCTCGCTGGACCCGGTTTCTGGCAATATTCTCGCCCGCCGCCGCACCCGGATCGGCTGCCTTGTGCTGCGGGACCTGACGGAAAAAGTGCAGGCCGGAAATGCGGCCTCTCTCCTGCTCGCGCAGGCCAAAGCCACGCCAGACACGACGCTGGACTGGCCGGACGCCGCGCGCCAGTTGCAGGCGCGGGTGGAACTGGCCCGCGCCCTGCCCGGTGGCGCAGGACCGGGCGAGGAGTGGCCGGATTTTACCACACACGCTCTGGCCGCGCGGATGGAGGAATGGCTGGCTCCTTATCTTGAAGGCGTAACCTCACTGGCCGACCTGCGCGGGCTGGACCTGACAACGCTGCTGAAAAACCATCTGGGCTACACGCTCAATGCCTGGCTGGATAAGGAACTGCCCACCACTCTCCCCTTCCCCGGCGGCAAGGCAAATGTGGACTATACGCAGCCTGTGCCCGTGGCCTCGGCCCGCGCGCAGGTCTTCTACGGCACGGACGAGACACCCAAACTGGCAGGCGGGCGCGTGCCGCTGCGCCTGGCCCTGCTCTCCCCCGCCGGACGCCCGCAGGCCATTACGGCGGATCTGGCCGGATTCTGGAAAGGCGGCTGGGCCGATATGCGCAGGGACATGCGGGGCCGTTACCCCCGGCATGAATGGCCGGAAAACCCGGCTCTCAGCCCCGCCACCCCCCGGCGGCCAGCACGTTAAGGTTTTGTCACTTCAGTACCACTCTCCGTTGCAAAACAGCAGCATAGCGTGGCGCCAGAGCACACAGCCATTGCGCGGAAACGGTAAACCGGGCCAAAAGTCCTTATGAACGGAAAGCAGACCACACACTCATGAAGCGCTTCAGGCGGGGCCTGCCGGTTATGGCCGCACTCTGTCTGCCCGGTCTTTCCGCCGGGCTGAGTGTTGCCCATGCTGACCCGATTCCCCCTGTTCCGCTGGTGGCCGCCCCCGGCCCGACCAGCTTTGCGCCGCTGGTGCGCAAGGTTGTGCCTGCGGTGGTCAATATTGCCGTCACGCGGGATTCCGATTCCGGCACCCGGAAAAAACTCCCCTCCGCCGTAAAAGGCACCCCGCTGGAGCGCCGCTTCAGGGAGCGGATGCGCAAGCATGGGGATGAAGTTCTGGGGGCAGGCTCAGGCTTTATTCTTGACCCCTCCGGCGTGATTGTCACCAACGGTCATGTGGTGGAAGACGCGGATAAAATTACCGTCGCCCTTGTCAGCGGTAAGGAATTTTCCGCCCGGCTGATTGGTATTGATGATCTGACGGATATTGCCGTCATTAAAATTGACAGCCCCACCCCTCTGCCTTTTGTGGAATGGGGGGACAGCCGCCTTGTGCAGGTGGGGGACTGGATTATGGCTGCGGGCAACCCGTTTGGTCTTGGCTCCTCCGTGACTGCGGGCATTGTTTCCGCACGTGGGCGGGATATCGGCACCGGGCCGTTTGATGATTTCCTGCAACTGGATGCCCCCATCAACCCCGGTAATTCCGGCGGCCCGACCTTTAATCTGGCCGGGCAGGTCATTGCGCTGAATACCGCCATTGTCTCGCCAACGGGCGGGTCCGTGGGGCTGGGGTTTTCCATCCCCTCGGAAATTGTCATTCCCGTCGTCAACGCTCTGCAACGTGACGGGCGCATTGACCGGGGCTGGCTGGGCGCCACGCTGGAAGATATTACCACCCATAACGGCACCCGCGTGGCGGAAGTGGACCGCAACAGCCCGGCCGCTCAGGGCGGCCTGAAGCGCGGTGACATTATTACTGCCATGGGCGGAGAGCATATGGACACCGCCCGCACCATGATCCGCGCCGTAGCCGCCGCCCACCCAAACAGCGCGGTGCAGATCAGCGTACAGCGGCAAAGCCAGCCTATGACGCTGACCATTCATATCGGCCATCGTCCGCTTTCTGAAGACTGAGGGCGCGAGGCGTCTTTAAAAATTACAGTTCCATGAAACAAGACCAGATTGGTCCATTACTTACGCAACCCAAATAAAGATTGACCCCACCCGCCTTCAGCGTAAAATGCGCGGGAAAAGGGATACGTTTTCAGAATAGTTGTTCTGGTGAGTGTGTTTCTTCATGACGCCGCACCCGGGTTTCCGGGCGCTGGCCATTTTTTCTGATGTTGTGCGCCACCGAAAGGGCTTCACCATGCAAATGTACGGTTTTCTGACACTGCTGGGTCTGGACATGCTGTATACCGGCCTCAAGCTGAACGACATGACCTTCGTGTCTTTCTGCATTGCCTTCGGTCTGCCGGTTGTGCTGATGGCAGGCTATGTGCTGGACAACATGCAGAAAGAAGGCGCCTGAGTTTTCAGGTCCGGTTTTTCTGAAAAAATCCGCAAAAAAATGCCGCCGAGCCTTCTGCCCGGCGGCTTTTTTGTGCCTGCGTCTCTCTGAAAGACCAGCCACCGCCCGTCAGATCATCTCAAGCGGCGTCTTGCTGGCAGGCGGCGGGAAGGCTGCATCCAGATCCGCCAGATCCTGCTCCGTGAGCATAATGTCCTGCGCGGCAATATTATCCTTCAGATGCGCCAGAGAGCCCGCCTTGGGGATGGGCATGACATTGTCCATCCGCAGCACCCACGCCAGAGCAATCTGCGCCGGGCTTGCCGGGCCATGCGCGGTGGTATGCCGCGCGGCCACAGTGCGCAGCGCCGCATTCCGGAGCAACGCTCCACCCTGCCCGATGGGTGAATAGGCCATTGTCATGACATGCCGGAAGCGGTTGGTATCCAGCAGGTCATACTCAACACCCCGGTGCTCAAGACTATACAGAATCTGGTTAGCCGCACATTCACAGGAGCGGCTGTAGCGTTCCAGTTCCAGCATGTCCTCCACATCAAAGTTAGACACACCCCAGTAGCGGATCAGTCCTTCCTCTTTCAGCTTGCGGAAGGCGTCAATCGTTTCCGCCAGCGGCACGCTGCCACGCCAGTGGAGCAGATACAGGTCAATCCGGTCCGTCCCCAGCCGCCGCAGGGAGGACCGGCACGCTTTGGCCACCCCCTCTGCCGAGGCGTTGCTGGGCAAAACCTTCGTCACCAGAAAGACGTCATCCCGCACGTCCCGCAGGGCTTCTCCCACCAGACTTTCCGAGCGGCCCTGCCCGTACATCTCCGCGGTATCCACCACCTTCAGTCCGGCTTCCACACCATGACGCAGGGATGCAACTTCCTCTTTCCATGTGGCGGAAGACTCCCCCATGTTCCAGGTCCCCATCCCCAGCGCGGGCAGTTTTGTACCATCCGGCAGAGTGACTGTTTTCGCCATATCGCTTGCGTCCTTCTTCCTCAAACAGCGGCTGCGCTGCTCCACACGGCGCTCGCACGCCCAGACATCAGGCAAGCCCTACAGCCTCTGCCGGCGTTGCAACAGGCCGAATCAACGAGCCGGACAGCCGTCCGGGCCAGAGACTACGGCGTGTCGTCAGTTAAGCAGGATGATGATTGAGGCGAACTGCACGGCTGCGAGGAAGGTCGATTTCAGTTTATCGTATCGGGTTGCGATAGCGCGAAACTGCTTTAGTTTATTGAAGAACCTCTCAATCAGGTTCCGTTCGCGGTAGAGAGAAAAATCGGTTTTCCGTCGTGTCGTTCTGTTGCGTTTTGGCGGGATGACCGGGGTAATCCCGCGTTGTATCAGCCGATCGATCAACCTGTC
>NZ_JACRVR010000032.1:0-35527 GCF_018811975.1 Acetobacter sp. P1H12_c
ACACAACGCATGGACACAACGCATGGTTGTGGATCTGACCCCTGCCCCCGGCGTCACCCAGCGCATTCTGAGGACCAGAATGCGCTGGGTGACGCCGGGGGCAGGGGTCAGATCCACAACCATGCGTTGTGTCGTCTGGTCTGGCAGGGTGTCTTGGGGTCCGTCAGGCCGTGCGGAGGCGGCATGGCTTCTCGCCGGGAGTGTCAGCGCGAGAAGGAACAGAATGGCGGCGTAAGACAAGCCGGTGGCGGGCCGGGGCCCACGGCTTCGGGGTGGCATGCGGCTCACCTTTGCCCGTCTTCCCGGTCCACCGTTTTTACGGCGTTCAGTGGCAGCCGCCCCCTTTGCCGCCATCACAGTTTTTGCAACTACCGCAGCCAGTCCGCAGGCCGCCGGGTGTGGCCAGCCGTTCGGCACGGGCGCGCAGGCCGGGCAGATGCTGCGTGTTGCGCAGCAGGCCCGCCAGACTGCGCCAGAACGGCACAAGGGTTGCCGGAGCCAGTTTTTGCAGCCAGTAGGCCGCGCAGAATACGACAATCAGAGCAACGAGGATAATCTGTGTCACAGGTGTCCTCCTGTTATCAGCCGCAGGGCATTAGCCGGTGAAAAAGAGGGTGATGCGGTACGTCAGGAACGAGGCCAGATAGGCAAGCCCGAACAGATAGGCCACGGAAACCCAGACCAGCCGCCAGGACCCGGTTTCCCGCCGGATAACGGCCAGTGTGGAAAAACACTGCGGCGCATACACATACCATGCCAGCAAAGAGAACGCCGTTGCAAGGCTCCAGTGGGCCGAGAGCAGCGGGGCAAGCTGGGCGGCGGCATCACTTTCTGACGCGCCGACGGAATAGACGGTTGCCAGACCACTCACAGCCACTTCCCGCGCGGCCAGACCGGGGATAAGGGCCACGCAGATCTGCCAGTTAAAGCCGATAAAGGCGAAGAGCGGCAGCATGAGATGGCCGATATGCCCGGCAAGGCTCCAGTCAATCGCCGGGCCTTCCGCCCCCGCAGGCGGAGCCGGGAAACTGGAAAGCGCCCACATGATAATGCTGAGCGTGAGGATGATGGTGCCCACGCGGGAGAGGAAAATGCGCGCGCGCTGCCAGAGCTCAATACACAGGCTTTGCAGGCCGGGCAGGCGGTAGCTCGGCAGTTCCATCAGGAGCGGGTGTTCTTCCGTGTCCCGCTTTTTCAGCACACGGGCGACCACCAGCGCGCTCAGCACCCCGGCGGCGTAGAGGGCGAACAGCACCAGCCCATGCAGGTTGAACAGCCCCAGCACCGTGCGGGCGGGCACAAAGGCGCCAATCAGCAGCGCGTAAACCGGCAGACGGGCAGAGCACGTCATGAGCGGGGCAATAAGGATGGTCACCATCCGGTCCCATGGGTTCTGGATGGTGCGTGTGGACATAATGCCCGGCACCGCGCAGGCAAAGCTGGAGAGCAGCGGGATGAAGGAGCGGCCGCTCAGCCCGGCGGAGGCCATCAGCTTATCCAGCATGAAGGCCGCGCGGGGCAGGTAGCCGGATTCTTCCAGAGCGAGAATCCATAAAAAGAGAATAAGGATCTGCGGCAGGAAGACCACCACGGTGCCCGCCCCGGCAATCACACCCTCTACAATCAGGCTGCGCAGAATACCCTCGGGCAGCAATGCGCCAACAAACGCGCCAAGCTGGTCCATGCCGCTTTGCAGAAGGTCCATAAACGGCTGCGCCCATGAGAACACGGCCTGAAACATGATGAACAGCAACACCAGCAGGATGAGCATGCCCCAGACGGGGTGCAGCACCCAGCGGTCCAGCCGGGCATCCAGTTGCGGGTGGCGTTCCGTGGCACGGCGGACGCACAGCGCCATCAGGCGGCGGATTTCCGCGTGCAGGTCCGCTCCTTCTGGCAGCGGGGCCGGTGGCGGCGGGATGGGCGCATCCAGTGCACACAGGATTTCTGACGCCCCGCCGCGTTTGACGCCAATGGCCGTGACAACCGGCACACCCAGTTCCGCCTGCAAACGCGGGACATCAATTTCCAGCCCCTGCCTGCGCACGGCGTCAATCATGTTAAGCACCAGCACCATAGGGCGGCCAAGCTGGCGGAGTTCCAGCGCAAAGCGCAGATGCAGGCGCAGGTTGGTGGCGGCCACAACGCTGATCAGCAGGTCCGGCGCTGGCTCACCTTTATAGACACCCCGGCAGACATCCCGCGTGACGGCCTCGTCCGGGCTGGTGGCGTTCAGGCTGTATGTGCCTGGCAGGTCAAGAATCTGGACGGCGCGGCCCGCGGGCGTCGTCAGGCGGCCTGCCTTGCGCTCCACCGTCACACCCGCATAGTTCGCCACCTTCTGGCGGCTGCCGGTCAGCTGATTGAAAAGGGCGGTCTTGCCGCAGTTGGGGTTGCCAACCAGAGCAACACGCTGGGGCAGGGCGCTGGTCATGCCTCCTCCGTCGGGGCGGGCGCAGTATGCAGGGCCGGGTCCAGTGCTTTGAGGGTTGGAGCGGAGTCCTGCGCGGCCTGCATGACAACCCGCGCCGCTTCCGAGCGGCGGAGGGCAAAGCGCGTAAACCCGATTTCCACAGCCATCGGGTCTCCCCCAAACGGACCGAAGGCAACAACTTTCACAGGTTCACCGGGGACAAAGCCAAATTCTTCCAGCCGCCGGGCTATGTGGTCTGCCGGGGTTGTGGGGGCGACGTGATCAATAATGCCCTGACACTCAAGGGGAAGCTCGTTCAGGCGCACGGCTGCGTTGTCCTGCTGTGGCGGTGGAAAGAGAGATGTTGAGAGTGATCCTTAATTCCATTTACCCCCGCTGTCCAATGGTGCTGCCCTGTGATCTGGGTTGTCAAAATACTCTGGCAGGTGGGGGTGCGGGGCCTGCGGCATGGAAGAGTTGCGGACCTTGTGAGGATTTTACGTGCAATATTCCGCGCTGGCGATTATCAACGGGCCAGCGAAATTATAGACCGCGACGAACCGCCCCGACAAAGAGACCGTCGGAGGCGGCTTAGCGCGTAGGGAAAATCAGGCCTTTTCATGGATATCCGCAATATCGCCATCATTGCTCACGTCGATCATGGCAAGACGACTCTCGTTGATGAACTGCTGAAACAGTCTGGCTCGTTCCATGAGCATCAGCACGTTGCTGAACGCGCCATGGACAGCAATGATCTGGAACGTGAGCGTGGTATTACCATTCTTGCCAAGTGCACGTCCGTTGTCTGGAAAGACACGCGCATCAACATCATTGATACACCCGGACACGCCGACTTCGGCGGGGAAGTGGAACGTATCCTGAGCATGGTGGACGGCGCTGTGGTGCTGGTCGACTCTGCTGAAGGCGCTCTGCCGCAGACCAAGTTTGTGGTCGGCAAGGCTCTGGCCCGTGGCCTGCGCCCGATTGTTGTGGTCAACAAGATTGACCGTGGCGATGCCCGCCCGGACGAAGTGCATAACGAAATTTTCGATCTGTTCGCGGCTCTCGGTGCGAATGACGCGCAGCTCGACTTCCCGATGCTGTATGCCTCTGGCCGTCAGGGCTGGGCCGATGTTGAGCTGGATGGTCCGCGCAAAGACCTCAGCCCGATGTTCGATCTGATCCTCAAGCATGTTCCCGCTCCGGCGCTGGACAAGGACAAGCCGTTCGCCATGACGGCCACCATCCTTGAAAATGACAACTTTCTCGGCCGCGTGCTGACGGGCCGTGTTGAGCAGGGCCGCGCCCGCGTCAACATGCCGGTTAAGGTGCTGCGCGCTGATGGCTCCGTGGTGGAAACGGGCCGTCTGACCAAGCTGCTGTCCTTCCGGGGTCTGGACCGCGTGGGTGTTGAAGAAGTGGAAGCAGGTGACATTGTGGCTGTTGCCGGTCTGTCCGAAGCGACCATTCCTGACACCATTGCGGCCCCTGAAGTGACCGAGCCGCTGCTGGCTATTCCGGTTGACCCGCCGACGCTGTCCATGACCTTCCGCCTGAATGATGGCCCGCTGGGTGGCCGTGAAGGCAAGAAGGTGACGTCTCGCCAGATTCGTGACCGTCTGTTTAAGGAAACGGAAAGCAACATCGCCATCCGCGTGTCTGAAAGCCCGGAAAGCGAAGCGTTTGAAGTGGCTGGCCGTGGCGAACTTCAGCTTGGCGTGCTGATTGAAACCATGCGCCGTGAAGGCTTTGAGCTGACCATTGGCCGTCCCCGCGTGCTGTATCGCACCAATGAGGAAACGGGTGAGCGCGAAGAGCCTTACGAAGAAGTGACCATTGACGTGGACGAGCCCTATTCCGGCGTTGTCGTGGAGAAAATGTCTCTGCGTAAAGGCCAGATGCAGGACATGCGCCCCTCCGGTGGGGACAAGGTGCGTCTGACCTTCATCATCCCGTCCCGCGGGCTGATCGGCTACCATGGTGAATTCCTGACCGACACGCGCGGCACGGGTATCATGAACCGTCTGTTCCACGGCTATCAGCCCTATGCGGGCTCGATTGAAGGCCGCCGCAACGGGTCCCTGATCTCTGCGGAAGATGGCAACACGACCACATATTCCCTGTATTCCCTGCAGGACCGTGGCACACTGTTTGTTGATGCTGGCGAGAAAGTCTATGTCGGCATGATCATCGGTGAGCATTCCCGCGAAAACGATCTGGAAGTGAACGGCGTTCGCGAAAAGAAGCTGACCAACATGCGTGCGTCCGGTAAGGACGAAGCCCTGTTCCTGACGCCGCCGCGCCGGATGTCTCTGGAACAGGCGATTGCCTATATTGAAGACGATGAACTGGTGGAAGTGACGCCCTCCGCTATTCGTCTGCGTAAGCGCTACCTTGACCCGAACGAGCGCAAGAAGCGTGAACGCGCGGGCGATAAAGCCTGAGTCTGCCGCATTGCGGCGCATGATGTGCATCCCTGCCATGCCGGTCTGCCCGTAAGGGTCTGCGGGCAGGGATCTTCTCCTTCCGGTTCCGGCTGGAAGGAGGGGACGCATCCGGGCAGGCCAGCCATTCTGAATGGCGCGGAACACCGGCTTTTTTCGCCCGGTGTTCCCACCCCCTGCGGGGGTATCAAATTCCTGAAAAACAATGTGGCGAGATAACGGTTGAGGCGTGGCGTAGTCACGGCAACCCTCTGGAATGTCTGAATTTTAATTCGAGACGTGAAGAAGCTGTCATGCTATCCAGAATGCCAGCCAGACGGATGCAGCTTGTCCTACGGACTTCTGGCGCACTGGTCTGGACCCCTGACGTCTCAGACATTTTTGGAGACATGATTATGATTTCTCGTCGCCTTCTCGCAGCTCTGTCCACCGTCGCTCTGATGGGTGCTGCTGCTCCGTCCTTCGCTCAGGAAGCTGCCGCTCCTGCTGCTCCGGCAACCACCCCGGCCGCTCCGGCTGCTGAAGCCCCTGCTGCTCCTGCCGCCCCCACAGCCGAAAGCGCCGCTCCTGCTGCGCCGGAAGCTGCTGGTGAAGAAGGCACCAAGAAGAAGCACCACGGCAAGCACCACCATGGCAAAAAACACCATGGCAAGAAGAGCAAGAAAGCTGCCGCTCCGGCCGCTGACTCCTCTTCCGACACGTCTGCTCAGTAATCCGGGCACACAACGGAAAACCGGCACAGGGCTTTCGAGCCTTGAGGCTGGCAAAAAGGCCGGGGGAGCAATCCTCCGGCCTTTTTTACTGGATATCCGTTGAGAGGGTGGTGTGGAGGATCACTCCGGGCCAATTAAACCGCTTGTGATGGCGGCGGCGAGAGGGATGTCGGCAGGTATATTGATCCAGTCGACGGCCTCCGGACGTGTGTTGAGCAGCCAGTCACCAACAATCTCATAACCAAGCGTATAGCCAAACCATCGTGGGAGCGATCCGCGCCCAAAAAACCATCGCGCGTGATCATACTGTGTTTTTGAAAGCGTGCTGGCCTGCACAGCAAAGGTTTTGAGGTCTGAGACCGGGAGTGCGGCTTCCCATGGTTCAGGTTGGGAGTGCAAAACATGCTGCACAAAGCGCCCTGCCAGCCCTTCGCTGACCAGCGCCTCCCCTAATGTTCTTCCATAGCCCGGACCTGCCATTCTGAAGCAGTGGTGAGCCTCATGGATGATTTGGCGTGTCAGAGTTCCATCAAGAAGGCTTTTTGCAAAATTCGGATTATCAGGATCAACGCTCAGGGCGAATAAACTTGCTCGATAGGCCCGCCCTGATAGGCCGAATTCAGGAATTGTTCGGCCTTCTGCGCGCTGAACAAGAACATCTATTTCGGGTAACTGAACATGGTGTGACAACGCAGCATATGCGGCATGGAGTGCGTCCATGATAGGCGCGCGATGCGCGTTGAGGCTGCCCGAGGCTTCCAGCCAGTGAACCGTCCAGATTTTATGGTTCTCCGGGCCTGTGGGGGGTGACAGTTTCAGGAGAGGCTGATGGGAGCAACGGACAGTCATCAGACTATATTTCCTCGGTTTAAAAACTCTCTTACTGTCTCTTATGATGCAGAGCGATAGCCTGTCATGCCTGAAACGACGGACAATTATACCGCCATGAAGAACAGCAATAATCAGGCGATCGGGACACTAAGACTTTGCCTGACGTTAGCTGTTGTACTGCATCATTCTGTTCTGGCTTACTGCACCTTCGGACATTTTGATCACCAGCATTATCTTCTTTCGACAGCACCTATTATCGACAGTGAACGATGGAGTGGATTCGATCTTCTGGTGCGCTGGAACGATACCTATTTTATGGCGCTCATGTTTTTTATTTCAGGGATTTTTGTGTTGCCTGGTTTGCAACGGAAAGGACCTTCCCGTTATTTAAAGGACAGGCTCCTGCGTCTAGGCTTACCTTTTATCGCGTGTGTGACGGTTATCATGCCTGTGGCATATTACCCTTCCATTCTGGAGGCAGGGCAACACATTTCTTTTGTGAGCTTCTGGCTTGGGTATTTTAGCCGCTTCCACTGGCCCGGCGGTCCGGGCTGGTTTCTGTGGTATCTCCTCATTCTTGACGCTCTATGCGTTCTGATAATCCGTTCTTTTCCTTGTCTTTCAAAACAACTCAGTATTGTTCCTGATTTTATAAATCGTCATTTTTTTGCGGCCATTCTGGTCGTTATGACTGCCGCATGTGTCGCTTATCTCCCGTTAGCGTATGGCTTTGGCCCTGATTGCTGGTTGAATTTCGGCCCGTTCTTTATTCAGGGAAGCCGGATTGCGCTGTATGCCTTTTTCTTCGCTCTTGGCTGTGCAGCAGGCGTAACAGGAATTCATCATACTTTATTCCAGAGGGGCAGCGCACTGGCCCGTTACTGGGTGCTTTCTTTCTGCTTCGGGGTCCTGTCTTTCGGTTTCTTCCTCGTGCCTTCGCTCACCACGCTGGGTCTTCAGCCCTTTTTCTTTGTTTTTTGCTGCGTGTCGTTTTGTATGGCCCTGACGGGTCTCTGTTTATGTTACGTCAGGACTGTACCAACATGGGTAGAACGCCTTATGGGAGACGCCTACGGGGTTTATCTTCTGCATTATGCTTTTGTGACATGGAGCCAGTTTTATGTGCTGCCGCTAGCGTGGGGAGCCGTGCCGAAAGCTGCTTTTGTCTTGGCCATAACGTTATCTTGCAGCATCTTTATTACGCGCGCCGTCCGACACGTTCCGGCCACGCGGCGTGTGATCTGAACTTGTGGCGCTCGGCTTCAGGTATGTAAGCCTTATGAAAAGATGAATGCTGTTTGTCTGCTCTCGTTGATAGAGCGGACTGGCAGATTAGGGGGGTAGCCGGAAGGTCTGGTTTCGGCCGGAAAAGGTAACAAGCGGAAATTTACGGCGTGCACTTTCATGACAGCTATCGACCCGTTGCCCTCGTTCCGACGCACCCGGGCCGATCCTAGCAGTCCACCGACGGTTTGCGCGCCGTTCGTTAATCCATTACGTCATGGAATGCGCAGTAGCAGGCATTGGCAGTCCCCTCCTTCGGCTTAGGCTTGACCCTTATCACCAGTGCTGGGGCGCATTTCGCTCCACAGACAGAGAAAGCACATGTCAGACGCAATCCGCACTTACAGCACCGCGAAGGGCTACGTTCAATCAGCATACCTGATCATGACGAACCCTAGCCGCTTCCAAGTTCCGGACGATACGACCTTCATTCTCTCGTACCATATGCTGCTCGGCTTTGCTGTTGAGTTGTACCTGAAGGCATATCTGACTAATACCGGCCACACCGAGGCCGAGCTTCGCAGTGGCGCTGTGAGGCATAATCTAAAGAAGCTGCTTGAGCTCAGTGAGGCCGACAGCTTCTCTCTACCGGCTGCCACAAAACTGGTCGATTACCTTAACGACCAGCACAGCAGCTTTGAATATCGCTCTATATGAAACCCGACAGCTTGTACTGCCTCCGCGACCAAGCGGACGTGTTTACCGAACTCGATAACCTAGATGCATATGTAGATAGGGAGATCGGCGCGTCGGTCTCAAAGGAGAAAACGCCATCGAGCGGTGGGTGGGTTGTGCCGGACGGCTACAACGTTTGGCGTATTCCGCCCAGGACCGTCTAACTCTCGGGGAGTGCATAAGGTCGGCTAAGGAGAAGACAGCTCACTATCAGTGTGTGTTACTATGTGGCTGCGTTTGATATATAAATTGAATGTGGTTTAATGTATTATTTTCTTATTTCGGAAGACAAATATAACAATGACAAAAATAATTCTTATAAAAGGATCGACAAACTCTCATAAGACTGGATCGGCCCGAGAATTTGCGTCAAGTTATCTAACGAGTTTTACTTACATCGGATATTCCCCCACAACTCCAACCGGAGGTTTATCGGGAATTCCGGCGACGGGCGATTTTGTCGCGGTAGGGACCTACACCAAAAATGGTATCGCGTATACCGTGGGCGTTGCAAGCGCTGGTGATAGCGGCACATTAATCGACACAAATGTAGCATATTTCGGATCATTGCCCAACTTAGATATCATTGTGACTTGCTCGAAATCGTCCGGATCATCGGTCGATAGAATATTGCATCATATTTATGATCCGACAGGGACTTTTTATGGCTCTTTACTGCACGTAACCAGTACCTTCAAGTTCGCAGCAGGAAGTCCTAATATTGTCATTGATCAAACTCGTGTCGTAAATGATATAATTCAATTAATTTAAACCAAAATTATAGAATAACGGTGCTTTCCGTCGATCGTCGGGGAGACGGTTTAACTTACGCTTTTGCACGTAGTTTAAGGGCTGCCGATGACTGAAATGCGGCGTGAACAGAAAGTCGACTATTGGGAAAGGAGGACGGAAAGCAACCGTTTGCAACGATGAATTCAAGCGACGTTTAGCGGCCTCATCCAAGCGGCAGGCGCAGTCGGCTCGACGATCAGGTGCGTTGATCAGCAACGGCGTTCCCGGCAGGTTAGTCGAAACTCCACTCAACAAAGGTTTCCATATGCCTGCCAACGAACTCCTCCTGACAATCGACTACAAGGAGCCCGTCGGGGCGACCGTGTTGGGCGAACTGCTATCCGCGATCGGCAACGATTACAGGCGACTCTACGGATGCGAGTTGATCGTCACCGAGATCCGCCAAGGTTCGATCATCGCAATCTTGAAGGAGATCGCGGATAATGCCGATTCGATCAATCACCTAGTTGACTTCCTAAAGAATATTGCAGGCATCAAAAACCTCCTCTTGGGTAGCAAGGGTAAGAAGGGTTCGCGATCTAAGACGACCAAGACAATAAGAGCCATTGCTAACACGGCACTAAAAACGGGCGGCGAAGTATACATCGAGCACGAGAGTGCAAATGGCGAGAAGCTCAAGGTGCACGTCAATCCGGGCGAGGCGCTGCTGATTGTTCAACCACCTCGAGATCGCGCACGTTATGCAACGCCGCGTATCGTTTCGCAGGCAATCAGCGAGGCCTCACTAGATGACGGCTTCATCGCTGATCTTGCTCGTGTAGCATTCAAATCCCCCGCCGCTGGGGGTGACGTGATCGGCGTCGATAATAATCCACAACTCCAACTTCTACGTGAACTGATTGCCGCTATCCGCAGCCGTCCAGACGGTGAGCAATGGATCGCCAAAATCGCGCGGGATCTGCGAGATCGAGGTCATAGCGTCGCGGCGCAAATGCTGGAAGGCTTGTAACGCCTCATCGATTAACCGGCGCCACAAAGCTTGGACTGCCCTGCGCGTTTTTGAATATCTCAAGCGGACGTCGTGTCGTAGTCCGGACCACGACGTCCTACCACGCACGCAGCTAATCGGCAGGAATGTCCAAAACTCAGTCTATCACGGTTCGCCTGACAATGTCGGCTTTTGGGCAGCCGTCACAATCGCTTTTATGACCGACATGAGGCGATAGTCGCCCGTCTGCTTTGGTGCGAAAAAGCAGACATGGCGTTTCAAAATGTTGAATTTCGGGGGTTACTCCAGCCTCACCCCCGCCCAAACCGTGCTGAAACGTATGGGTCTGGCGTCCAGTTCAGGTCCGCGACCCATGGCCATGTTGGTTTGCGGCGGTGGTTGCCGATGTGCAGGATGTCCTGATCAATCGCGCCGGGGGAGAGGGCCATCAGGGCCGGGTTGGCGAGGGCCTTCATGGTCGGGTGCAGGTAGCCGCATTTCAGCACCACAATATGGAAGCGGGCCGGGTCTACGCCGAGATCGCGGAAAGATTCCGCTGAGTGATACAGGCGGCGGCGGGCGGAGAGTGTGGCGGTAATTCCGTCAAACTCAATCACGGCTTCTCCGTCTTCCGGTTTGGTGACAGGGGCCAGATGTTTCACAACGGCGTTTGTCACATGCACCGGCTTGCACATCACGGGGTCCAGTGTCGCACCGATGGACAGCGGCAGCGTGGCCCCTACGCCCGCCCGGTAGCAGGCGTCCGTTGCGGGCCGGTCTGTCATGCCGCCCAGCAGAACATCTTTTGTTCCGGCTTTGAGCAGAGCCTGAAGGAAAAAGGTCTGGTCGGAATTGCCGCCACCGCCCGGATTATCCCCGGAATCTGAAATAACGACCGGGTGCGTGGTGGCATTCATGGCGCGGGAGAGACACTCCTCAATCGTCCCGGTCGGGCTGCCAAACTTAAACGCGTGCCGTGCATCCCAGTAGCGGCCGGCAAGTTCCGCCACAACGCGCTTCTGTTCCTCAATATTCGTGCCGGTTGCCACAACGGAGGCCGCGGCGCGCGGTTCATCCGCCCAGACATAGCCCACAAGCTGTGAGACATCGAGAATACCGGGCAGGCGGTTATATTCGCTGAGGTCCGCCCATAAACGCCGCCCCGGTTCCCATTCCGTACTGCTCTGCTCACCCGGCAGCAGGGCCGGGATGCTGGCCCACACAATGCCGGGGCGCAGGCCGTAGCGCAGGCAGTGCGTGAGCATATCCGCAGCGCGCATCACGTTTTCCACCCGGTCCACATGCGGTGCGGTGCGGTAGGCGGTCATGGCGTCCAGCGTATCCACGGCCCGGCGGCTCAGATTGCCGTGCAGATCATAATACGCGGAAATCAGGCAGTCTGGCCCCACCACGGCGCGGGTGGCCTCGTACCAGTCGCCTTCCGCATCATCCATGCCTTCTACGCTCAGCGCGCCGTGCATCATCAGATACACGCCGTCCAGCGGCAGGAGTTTTTTCAGGCGGTCCAGATACTCCGCTTTCAGCGTATCATAGGTTTTGCGCTCCACAGGGCCGCCGGAAGGGGCTGTGGCTTCCAGCGTTGGCAGGAAGGGCACGTCATAACGCAGCAGCGGCAAAGAGAGGGGCGCTTCAAAAATTTCCGGTCCCCGGCGCACCGTCAGATCCTCCATCCGGGCGCGGATGCGGCTGTAGGTGCTACATTCCGAGGCAATGCCACCCACGGCAAGCCGGGGTGTGCCCCGGAAGGCAGGCACCAGCCCCGCCGCCCGTGCTGCTCCGTTCAGGGCCGGTAATCCGGCCAGAACGCTGGCAGGAAGCATTTTGAGAATCAGTCTGCGCCGCACGGGAAGGCCTCCATCTGATATGACAGTTCAATCGTTCTTTAACTGTAACGATAAAAGCCGGGCCTATCAAATCCCCTGCAAGGGGCGTGCATGGAAGCCGGAAGGGTGTGATCTAGCGGTAGCGGCTGATGGACAGGTCCAGCACAGGAATGTCCGGTTTTCTGCCGTGGATCATATCCGCCAGAATCCGGCCGGAACCGCAGGCCATGGTCCAGCCGAGCGTGCCGTGCCCGGTATTGAGCCACAGATTGCTAAAGCGCGGGACAGGGCCAATAACCGGCGTGCCGTCCGGCGTGTTGGGGCGCAGGCCGGTCCAGTAGGTGGCGGCGGACAGGTCCCCGCCGCCAAACAGTTCTGAAAAGGAGAGTTCCAGCGTCTCGCGCCGGTCCGGGCTGAGGCGCAGGTTGTAGCCTGTCAGTTCCGCCGTGCCTCCCACGCGGATGCGGTTGCCCAGCCGGGTGATGGCGACCTTGTAGGTCTCATCATTCACGGTGGAGAGCGGGGCGTGGCTTTCATCCGTCAGCGGCAGGGTGAGGGAATAGCCTTTGACCGGATAGACAGGCAGATGCACCCCCAGCGGCCTGAGCAGCAGCGGGCTGTAACTGCCCATGGACACGACATAGGCATCCGCCCGCAGATGGCCCTTGCTGGTGCGGATGGACATGACCTCATCCGCAGCCGCGTCCATCCCTTTAATGGTGGTGTCATACAGGAACGTCACACCCTTTGCCGCAGCCATTTTTGCCAGACGCTGGGTAAAGATGTGCGCATCCCCGGACTGATCCCCCGGCAGATACAGCCCCGCCTTCAGCAACCCGCGCGCGTGGGACAGGCCGGGTTCATGCTCCAGAATCTGGTTCACGTTCAGCAGTTCATGCGGGATGGCGCTGTCCGAGAGCAGCTTCATGTCATGATAGGCTTTGTCGATCTGCTTTTCCGTGCGGAAAAGCTGGATCAGCCCGCGCTGCCGGTCATCATAGGTCAGGCCGGTTTCTTCCCGCAGGGCATCAAGACAGTCGCGGCTATACTCGGCCACGCGCAGCATCCGGCCTTTATTGATGTCATAGGCGTGGGCGTTACAGTTTTTGAGAAGCTGCTCCATCCACCGGAACATGGCAAAGTCGATCCGCTTGCGGATCACCAGCGGGCTGTGCCGCTGCATCATCCAGCCAATAGCCTTCATCGGCAGGCCGGGCGCGGCCCATGGGGTGGAATAGCCCGGAGAAACCTGCCCCGCATTGGCAAAGGACGTCTCCAGCCCCGGTTCCGGCTGACGGTCCACCACAATGACCTCATGACCCAGACTGTTCAGATACCAGGCTGAGGTCACGCCGATAACGCCGGCGCCGAGAATGATGATTTTCACAGTTTCATCCTTTCCGGGGATCATAATGGAGGCGGTGGTAGCGGGCTCCGAGATCCGTCAGTATTTCATAGCCGATGGTGTCCGCCAGACGCGCCACGGTGTCCAGAGGTACCTGCGGACCAATCAGGTCAAACACCGCACCGGCAGGTGGCAGAGGGATGCCGGTGGCCATAAGGGGCGAGAGGTCCACGGCCAGTGAGTCCATGGAGATACGCCCGATTATTGGTAATTTGATGTCAGGCTGATCCGGCCAGACAACATGGCCGGTCTGGCCCAGCCTGCGGGGAAAGCCGTCTCCGTAGCCAATGCCCAGCAGCGCGATGGGTGTGGGTTGCCGCGCGGTAAAAGCCGCACCGTAGCCAACACTCGCTCCGGCGGGGACCATCCGTGTCTGAATGACGCGGGCCTGCAACCGGACAGTTGCGTGCATAGGGTTTGGCTGCCCTGCGGTGGGTGCAATGCCGTAGAGGGCCGCGCCGGGGCGCACGAGGTCAAAATGCCAGTCGGGACTCAGAAAAATACCGGAGGAGGCGGCAAGGCTGGCAGGGGCTGCGGGCAGCAGGGCTTTGAGCCGGGTAAAGGTTGCAAGCTGCTGGCGGTTAAGCGGATGCCCCGGAGTATCCGCGCATCCCAGATGGCTCATGACCAGAGTGACCTCAATGCCTTCCAGCCCCTGCGGGTGCGTGGTCAGATGGTCAACTTCAGCTTCCGTCAGGCCGAAGCGGCACATTCCGCTATCAAGTTGCAGTGCTGCGGCCAGCGGGCGGCCCTGCGTGCGGGCAAGAGCCTGCCATTCCTGTACCTGTTGCAGGCTGTTCAGCACGGGCAGAAGGGTGTGCGTCAGGCAAGCGCTGGCCGTGCCGGGGGGCGGGCCGTGCAGCACAAAAATGCGGCTGTCCGGCCCCACCAGCGGGCGCAGGGCAGCCCCTTCCGCCAGATGGGCGACAAAAAAGGTGCGGCATCCGGCCTCATACAAGGTCTGGCCAACCTCTTTCAGCCCCAGCCCGTAGGCGTTGGCTTTGACAGCCGCCCCGCATTCCGCAGGGCTGACCCGTGCGCAAAGCTGCGCATAATTTTCGGCAATGGCGGCAAGATTGATAAGCAGCCGCCCGCCTTCCCAGCCATCCCTGTGCATGGTCTGTCTCCTGACCTCGTTAGGCGTGTCTTTATCATTTTTTTCCGGACGCTGGCAAAAGGGGGCAGGGCTGTGCAGCGGGCGTAAAAAAAGCATATTTTCCGCTTGAAATAAAAACCGTCCAGACGGTATGTATTGCGCATGACAGCCAGATCAAAACGCACCAACAAGCCCGAAGCCGTGAAAAATGACCTCCTGAACGCCGCAGGCCATATTCTGGTCACGGGTGGGATTCAGGCCTTTACGCTGGAACTGGTGGCAAAGGAGGCCAGGGTCAGCAAGGGCGGGCTCCTGCACCACTTCCCTAATAAAAAAGCCCTGCTGGACGGGTTGTTTATGCGGGAGATGGAGATGTTCCGGCAGGAAATGCTGGCCTCTCAGCAGAAAGACCCGGTGGCGGCGGGCCGGGCCGCGCGCGCCTATATTGGCCTGAATCAGGAAAATGAGACTGAAACGCCCGTCATTCTGCGCCATTTGCTGGCGGCCATGCTGATTGACCCGCAGCTTGGTCAGGAATGGATCCGGCATTACTGGGAAGTCATTCGCTCCACGGGCCTGTTTGAAGAGATGACCCCCACACTGCTGCTGGCCTGCATGGCGGCGGACGGGTTGTCTTTGTGGGACATTCTCGGCGCGGATATTCTGGATCAGAAGATGCGTCAGGGCTTGTCTGGCCTGATGGAAAAACTCACGCATATGTCAGAAAAAGTCCCGTGATATGCTGGGTTATGTCTATATTTTCTTCGCCGTTCTTTCTGAAATTATCGCTACAATGGCGCAGAAAGAAGCGCTGGGTTTTACCAGACTCCTGCCCACGCTGATTATGGCGGCAGGGTACGGGGCGTCTTTTGTGTTTCTGGCTCTGTCTCTTCGCCTTGTTCCTATGGGCATTGTGTATGCAGGCTCGGCTGGTCTTTCCATTATTCTGGCCAATCTTGCTGGCTGGATCTACTTCCGGGACCAGCTGGGCGGGCATCAGGCCATCGGGATTCTTCTCATTTTAGTCGGGATTTCTGTCGTCGCGACGCAGTCGTGACGCTTAAGACCTGCCTTTTTTCCGGAACTTATCATGGTGTGTCGAACGTGTTCAGAGGCTCTGAAAAGGGCGCTGCCGCTGTTTGCGGCTGGCTGTCTGCTGGCAGGGTGTAAACCGGCATCCGCCCCGGCACAGCATGACACTCTGCCTACCGTGCAGGTGCTCAGGGTGCAGGAAGACCAGCCGGAGAAAGTGCTTTTTGCCGGACGATACACTGCCAGCCGGATCATCCCGCTTGCGCCGACACAGGCGGGACGCCTGCGTAAAATTGCAGTTGTCAGCGGTCAGTCTGTGCATCAGGGCGATGCTCTTGCCTTGCTGGAAGACAGAGTTCTGCAAGAACAAGTGGCGCAGGCGGAGGGTGAGGCCGACGCCGCCCGTGCGGATGCCGCACAGGCTGAGGCAACCTATAAACGGAGCCGCGGGCTGGATACAGCAGGCGGCCTTTCCGCCGGAACGGTGGAAGAGCGGGAGTATGCCCGGCGTATGGCGCAGGGCAAAGCCAGATCAGCACAGGCTGCCCTCATGCAGGCCCGGATTCAGCTTGCGGAAGCGACACTCCGCGCCCCGGAGGACGGGCAGATTCTGAGCGTGACCGGTGTGGCGGGCACGCTTGTGGCGGCTGGCACTGAGGTTGTGCGGATGGCCGCCGGTGCGCCAGAGGTGCGTCTTCAGGTCCCATCCCCGTCCGCGTGGAGGGTGGGGGACCGTGCAGAGGTGAGCCTCCCGGCAGATCCGGCCGCGCGACCTGTTCAGGCTGTCGTGCAGGAAACCGGCGCGGTGGATGGTGCCAGCCAGATGCAGACGCTGAGACTGCGGCTGGAGCAGACGCTTGCTGTGCCCCTCAATAGTCTTGTGCGCGTAACCCTTCCTGCGCAACGCGCGGCACCCGTCATGCGCGTGCCGCTTACGGCCCTTGTGGAAACACACCAGAGACATGCGCAGGTCTGGGCGTTGACGGATGGCGATACCCCCCGCCTTGTGCTGCGGCATGTGGACATTGCGGGCCTGCGCGGCGCGGATGCGCTGGTTGAGGGGCTTAAAGCCGGGGAGAGAATTGTTACCAGTGGTGAGGCGTCCTTCCAGCCTGATCAGGCGGTGCAGATGATCAGTCAGGCCAGTGTACGCTGATGATGGAGCGTTTCAATGTTTCGCGCTGGGCCGTCGGGCATCCGGCACTGGTCAGCTTCATGATGGCATGCCTGTTTCTTGCAGGCGGATACGGGTTTTTTCACCTTGGCCGCGCGGAAGATCCGGCTTTTACGATCAAGAATATGGTTGTTTCCGCACAGTGGCCGGGGGCCAGCGCACAGCAGATGCAGCAGCAGGTTGCAGCCGTGCTGGAGCAACGCCTGCGCGATGTGGAAGCGATTGATAGCCTCAGCACTTATTGCGTTGCAGCCAGTTGCGTCACGCAGATTTTTCTTCGCGATGATGAGAGAAAAGAGCGTGTGCCGGTGATCTGGCAGCAGGTGCGCAACAAGCTCTCGGACCTCGGGCCGGACCTGCCCTCCGGCGTGGCCCTTGCCGCCAATGATGATTATGCGGACGTCTATGGGTATGTTTTTGCCCTGACCGGGGGAGAAAATGCCGACCTGATCAAAAAAGCCGAGGACCTGAAAAAACTTTTCCAGACAGTGCATGGCGCTGGAAAAGTGCAGGTCAGCGGGAAAATCCCGCAGCAGATTACCGTCGAGGTTGACCCGCAGCAGAGTGCGGCAAGAGGGATCAGTCTTGATCAGCTTGCCAGAGCACTCCGGAACCAGTCTGCTCTGGCGTCTGGCGGGTCTGTTGACTTTACAACCACCGTGCCGCTGCGGGTCTCCGGCGCGCTGGATGGGGTGCGGGCTGTTGCGGAGACGCCGGTTGCGGGGCCATCCGGGCTTGTGCGGGTGGGAGACATTGCGCAGGTCAGCCGGGGCTATGCCAGTCCGGCTCCCGCGCTGATCCGCTATAATGGCAAACCCGCCGTTGTGATTGCCGTCGCCATGGCAGAGGGCGCGGACGGCATGACGCTGGGGAAAACACTCCGTACTGCGGCGGCCACTCTCACGCTGCCTGCCGGTATGGTGCTGACGCAGGTGGAGGACCAGAGCAGCGTGATTCGGGAGGCCGTTAACACCTTCCTGATCAAGTTTGTGGTTGCGCTGAGCGTTGTTCTGCTGGTGGCGTTTGTCAGTCTGGGCTGGAGAGCAGGCATTATTGTCGCCTGTTCCGTTCCGCTGACCTTGGCCGGGGTCAGTCTGTTGATGGGCATGGCGCATATCGGGCTGGACCGTATTTCCCTCGGGGCGCTTATTCTTTCCCTCGGGCTGCTGGTGGATGATGCCATTATCAGTATTGAGGCGATGGTTGTGCAGCTTGAGCATGGGCGCAGCCGGGAGGATGCGGCCTCGTTCGCATGGAGCCACACCGCGTTCCCCATGCTGACGGGCACTGTTCTGACGGTTATCAGCTTTCTGCCGGTCGGGCTGGCGCACTCCACAACGGGCGAATATGCCGGAGAAATTTTCTGGGTGAGCGGTGCCGCCCTGCTGCTGAGCTGGGGTGTGGCCGTGGTGTTCATCCCTTTTCTGGGCGTGCATCTTCTGCCCCCGCCAAAGCCTGTGCGCACGGCGTATGAACCGTTTTCTACCATTCTGCTGCGCCTCGTGCTGGGGACAAGCCTGCGGTATAAAGCCGTGGTGGCAGGCGGAACATGCGTGCTGCTTGTGGCGGCGTGTGTTGGTTTTCTGCTTGTGGACCAGCAGTTTTTTCCGCAGTCCGACCGGCCTGAAGTGATGGTGGATGTTGCCATGTCACCCGGCACCGCCCTTGCGGAGACTGGAAAAACGGTTGCTCTTCTGGAAAAACACCTGTCAGGACAATATTCTTTGCGGCATATGCAGGCGCATATCGGGGATGGTGCGCCGCGCTTCTATCTGCCTTACGCGCCTGCTACACCCAGCGCGGCCCACGCTACGCTGCTGCTGGTGGCGCAGGACCTGAAAGCGCGGGAGACGCTGATTCATCAGGTCGAGACTGTTTCTCTCCCGCCCGGGGTGCATCTGCATGTGCAGCGGCTGTCACTGGGGCCGACGGCGGATTTCCCGGTGCAATACCGCATTATTGGTCCCGACCCTGAAAAACTGAGGTCTGTTGCACATGATGTTGATAAAATTCTGCGCTCAACGGAGGGGGCTGTTAGCGTGCAGGCGGACTGGGGAAACCGCACCCCCAGCCTGACATTTGAGGCTGACCCGGCCAGACTGGTCCATTTCCAGACGGACCGTGCCAGCGTGGCGGCGCAGCTTCAGGCTGCTCTTACGGGTGCGGATGGGGGTGATGTGCCGGACGGGCCACATCATCGTCCCGTTGTGGTGCGTGCCATACAGTCCGTGCGGTCTGACCCCGGCCAGTGGATGACCCTGCCGGTTGCAACCGGAGCCGCTGTGGTGCCGCTCAGCCAGCTTGGCAGCATGAGGGTGAGCACCGACTACCCCATCCTCTGGCAGAGGAATGGCGTGTTGTGCATGACGGTGCAGTCAGCTGTTGCGGCGGATGTCCAGCCCGCGACTGTGGTGCAGCGTGCGGCGTCTGCCATGCAGGCGCTCAGCAAAACGCTTCCTGCAGGCTACCGGATTGAAACTGGCGGGGATGTGGAGCTTTCATCAACCGCGGATAGTGCCATTTTCGCGTTTCTGCCGCTGACGGGCGGCCTGATCCTGCTTGTGCTGATGGTCCAGCTGCAAAGTTTCAGCCGGTCTCTGCTGGTTTTGTTTTCTGCTCCGCTGGGACTGGTTGGCATGGTTGGCGGTCTGCTGCTCACGGGTGCGCCATTTGGGTTTGTGGCCCTGCTGGGGCTGATCGCTCTGGCCGGGATGATTATGCGCAACACCATCCTGCTGGTGGACCAGATTCAGTTTAGCCACAGCAATGCCATGCCGCTGCATGAAGCCGTGATTGACGCAACCATAACGCGCGCCCGGCCGGTCTGCCTGACCGCAGTGGCGGCTATTCTGGCGTTTATCCCCCTCAGCTTCAATGTGTTCTGGGGGCCAATGGCCATTGTCATGATTGGTGGGCTTGCAGGCGGGACGGTGCTGACTCTGGTGGCTGTGCCCGCATTCTACGCCCTGCTGTTTGACCGCGCCGTAAACCCGGCACAAGAGGCGGAGGGGTCAGCCCATGTCTGAAAAATGCAGGTCGGGCCATAGCGTGCTCAGCGTGTCGTGTGCCGTCATGTTGCCGTTTCTGCTGTGTCTTGCCGGGTGCAGTATGGGGCCGGATTTTGTGCGCCCGCACCCGGTTATGCCGGAGCACTGGCAGAATGCCGGGGCCACGCCAGCCGCCCGTTCTGCTTCCCCATTCTGGTGGACGATGTTTGATGATCCGGCTCTGAACAGCCTCATGATACGGGCCGAGACAGGAAACCCGGATATGGCTCTGGCGCGTGAGCGGATTAAAGCGGCGCGCATCCAGCGCCGTGCGGCATCGGCTGAAAGTCTGCCTACGCTCAACGGGCAGGCGGCCTATACGCGGGAACGTCTGGCAACCGCCGGGGTTGGGCAGGTGCTGCGCCCTCTTCTCGGGCTTTCTCCGGGTGTGGAGGGGCAGGAGCCAGAGGGGGTGGCCTACACCAATTACAGCGTTGGCGCGGTCGCCTCATGGGAGCTTGATCTGTGGGGGCGGCAGCGCCGCCTGCGGGAGGCCGCACACGCGCAGGAAGCCGCAGTCAAGGCGGATGCGGATGCCATGCGGCTTTCCACACAGGCCGAACTGGCGCGGACCTACTTCCAGTGGCTGAAAGTGTCTGACACTTTGAACCGTGCGGAAGACAAGCTGGAAAATGCCCGGCACCTGCAGCGCATTGCCGAGACAGTGCGGGCGCACGGGTTGCTGGCAACGGTTGATCTGGACGAGTCCCGGATCGCCTGCCATGCAGCACTGGAGAAAAAAGAAGGCCTTGTTATGCAGCAGGCGGCTCTGCTCCGTGCGTTAGGGGTTCTGGCTGCAGGCCGCCCGGATGCTGATCTGCCTGAACTGCGCCAGCCTGCCAGTCTGCTGGCGGAAAAAATACCGCAGGTGTCTGCGGCAATGCCGTCAGAGATTGCCAGAAAACGCCCGGATATTCAGGCGGCAGAGGCACGGCTGCATGCGGCAACAGCAACCATCGGCATGGCGCAGGCTGATTTTTATCCGCAGATTACGCTCACCGGGCAGATCAGTCTGGATGCCCTGACGCTTGCTGAACTGGGGTGGAACGCGCGCAATACGTCCTTTGGGCCCTCGCTTACGCTTCCTGTTTTTAATGGCGGGCGTCTCTCCCGTCAGCTTGAACTGCGCCATTCCGAGCAGAAAACTGCGGGCATGTTGTACCAGATGGCGGTAGTCAATGCGTGGGTTGAGATAGAAAATCTTCTGGCTGAGCAGAAACTTTTAAAAGAACGGGTGCAGGACCAGCAGCGTCTTGTAAGCAGCGAGAAAGCGCGTGTTCTGGTCCTGCAAAAGCGGTATGAGCGCGGGGACAGCGCCCGGACCGACGTTTTGCGTGCCTCGGTGGCGGAAAAGGAGCAGGAAGAGGAACTGGCCGCACTCCATGCGGCGCTTCTGACCAATGCTGTGAACCTTAAAATAGCTTCCGGATAAAGAAATTTTGAAAGGGGTATATCCGTTAGTAAAAAACTCTGCGCTCTCCAGCGGGGGAGGCGAGCCAGAAGACCAGCCCGGCCGCTGCGCCGCCCGCTATGTTGGTAATAAGGATGCGGTTCCAGTCCGGGAGCGCATGGCCGGACGCGGACAGAGAAAAACTGGCAACGGCAAGCAGAAGGCCAAGTAAGGCGGCAGTGCCACACGCCCATATAATGCCCAGCAACAGGCAACCCGGCAGGGTTGTGTGATGGCTGGTCCGCGATAAAGCGCGATGCAGAGACAGGCAAAGGCACGCCATCGGGACGCCCAGAAAAACAAAAACCAGAAAGAACAGGCCGCTTCTGCCCAGACAATAAAGCAGGGCCGCAGGGGGCGTGAGAGTAGGGCCATGCCCGGCACCGTACAGGCTGACCAGTGCGGAGCAGATAAAGCTGTAACTCAGGACGGTTACAAAATAGCGCTGGCCCAGCCGCATGACGGTGTTCCTTTCTGAAAGACCCTCCGGGACGATCATTTTTAAGACTCAACAGTGTTTGAGAGGTTCCCCCGGAAGAGAAATTTTAACAAGGGGGCCAGAGCAGGCTAAAGGGTATGTTGCGTGCTGGCACGGTATTTGCAGGAGATGCTGTCCTGCTGTCCTGCTGTCCTGCGGTGTTTGCGTTACGTTGCGCGCCTTGTGTCAAAAGGAGCGCGTTCGCGTTCGTGACGCGGGGTGTTATGCTTGAAGCGCGGCAGAAGAGCACAGGCATAAGCTATGATAAATATGAAAGAAAAAACGCGGGATACGAGCGAACAGGAACTTGCAGAAACAGAGCGCGTGCTACAGGCGCATTTTACAGAAGAATTTAAGGCTTTTATTTTAGAGCATAACGGATGCGCGGTTGAGAGAAATATTATCCGTATTTCTGAAAATGAAGATAATGCCCTGAGATATTTTCTGGACGTTAAGGATATTCCGGCGTGTTTATCATCCCTTCATGACGATTATACGCAAAAACACTATTTTCCATTTGCGGAAGGGGAGTGCGGTGCTTTGTTTCTGATGAAAAAGCAGGGTGATCCGGGTATTTATTATTATGACCCCGATTATATGGAGCAAGACGCCATAACAAAACTATCTGATGCTTGGCAGGGTTTTCTTGATAAAATTCAACCTGAGACAACAGACTTGTCAGAGGCAGACCAGCAGGCGCTTTCAAACGCCGTTGTATGGGTCAGGCCGGGTTTTCTGGAAAGTCTGGATAAGAAATATCTTATAAAAAAATAATTGGTGGCAGAGCGCGCAAGGCGTTTGCCGGTAGCGCTGCCTTTGAAAGGAATGGCTGGATAAAGTCTGGCAGAACACAGCGCGCAGGCCCTGTTCTGCCAGTGGTTATGATTTAGTAGAGTTCCGGCACAATCATGGATTCCGGCGTCGGCTGCCGTTCATAATCCGGGTGGAAGATACGCGGCGGCAGAACCACTTCCGGGCGGGAGACGGGCTGATACGGCACCAGAGACAAAAGATGGGCAATGCAGTTCAGGCGGGCCTTCTTTTTGTCCACACCCTGTACCACCCACCAAGGGGCTTCCGGGATGCTGGAGCGTTCCAGCATGACTTCCTTCGCCAGAGTATAGGCTTCCCACCGTTTGCGGCTTTCCAGATCCATGGGGGAAAGTTTCCACTGCTTGAGTGGATCATCCATACGGGCGCGGAAGCGGGCTTCCTGTTCATCATCCGTAATGGAAAACCAGAATTTGATAATCTGGATACCGCTGCTGACGAGCATCCGCTCAAATTCCGGCACGGAGCGGAAAAATTCTTCGTATTCTTCATCCGTGCAGAAGCCCATCACGCGCTCCACGCCTGCGCGGTTATACCAGCTCCGGTCAAACAGCACGATTTCCCCCGCGGCGGGCAGGTGCGCCACGTAACGCTGGAAATACCACTGGGTCTTTTCACGGTTGTTGGGGGCGGGCAGGGCCGCAACCCGGCAGGTGCGGGGGTTCAGGCGCTGGGTAATGCGTTTAATAGCCCCGCCTTTGCCCGCAGCGTCACGCCCTTCAAACAGCACAACCACACGGTGGCCGGTGGCCTGCACCCAGTCCTGCAGTTTGATCAGTTCACCCTGCATGCGGATCAGTTCACGAAAATACACACGGCGAAATGCGCGGTCTTCTGCGTCCAGCCCGCCTATGCCAGAGGCATCATCTTCCAGAGAAAGTTCAAATTCTTCGTCAAGATCATCAATAATCTCACGACGCATCTGCACGCGTTCACGTTCTTCCGCTGTCAGGCTGTCCAGATCGCTCATTTTGTTCCCTTTATCGTCGCCGGAGGGGGCTGGAAGCGGACTATAAAGACTGGCGGAATTGATCGGTTTGAAACTTTCATGACATTGGCGGCGCGTCAGAAGGTTGTGGTGAGATTCAGTCCGGTGACAACGCCATTGCGGATATGTTTGCCAGTCTGCGGGTTGAGGGACGTGCCGCCCACGTTCCAGAAATACTGGAAATCCGGCTGCACAATCAGCCATGGTGTGGCTGCGGCCTGATAGGTGAATTCCAGATGGTGCTCCGGCACAAGCGCTCCTGCTGTGTTGGTGCCCAGCCGGAAACTGTCATGTGTGTTTTCCTTGGCGCGCAGGCCATACAGGCTGGTGCCCCATGCAAGGCCCAGCGTATCATCCGGCCTGCCGGGCAGCAGTTCATCAAACGTGAACCCGCTTTGAATTTCAGAGGAAAACCGGCTGGTTGTGCCGTTGCTCAGCGTAGCACGGGCAAAAAAGTTGATGGTTTTGCCGGAGCCTTTTTCTTTCCGCCAGATCATCTGATCAATAACGAAATAAGCCATCCAGTTCCCCTGATGATAGAACGGAGACCCGCTGCTGTCCGGGCTGGCCAGCAGGCCGCGCCGGGCATCATACCGCTGGTCCGGGAAACGCCCGGTGTCATACAGGCCGCCGACTTTCCACACGCCGGGCAGCGCCACATCATCCCGTCCGCCTATCTGTTTCGCAGCGTCCAGCCAGAGCTGGGCTTCCCCCATGAACAGCGCGCCCCCTTTGGTGGAAAACAGCGTGCCGGACGGGTCGCGCTGGGAAGCACTGATATCACTGTAAAACGGGCCGTGGGTCGGGTTGTCATTCGTAATGGCGCCCATCAGCACAAGCGGGGCCGCAGGCCGCCACTTTACGCGGCCGCCCACAGCGGAATAGGGCCATGAGGGGCCGCCGGAATAGAGGTTGCTGGACGTGGAAAGCGGCCACCCAAAGCTGGAGTTCAGAAAAAATGAGGCGTTCTGACTGACAAGAAATTCCGTATCCAGATCCAGCGTGCCGACGCGTACATCCAGTGTGCTGTTCAGGAAACTTTGCCCGTACCACAGTTCAAACAGTCGGGTTGAGCGCCCGGCATCATACCCGCTGACGGTGTTGAGCGCGCCCAGACGTTCCCCGGTAAAGGACCGTCCGCGGATTTGCAGCGCGCTGACATTCAGCAGGCCGCCCTGCCAGCCAAAGGCCTTCCCGGTATCCAGTGAGAGCGCGACGGCGGTCATGCCATCATAGGTTGCCCCGCGCTGCATCCCGCCGGAGGCCAGCCCCCAGAGTTCCTCGACATCCTGCAAGGTAATCCGCACGCCTTTCTTGCCCAGCCATGTGCGCGCGCCGCCCATTGTGCCGAGCATTTCTGTGCTGGCATCCTCTTCGGGCGGGGAAAAGGTGGGGGAAGGCACCGGGAGCGGCACGCCCGAGGGCAGAATATCGGTGGCGAGCGGTGTTGTGGCCGCCTGAACCGGGAGGGAGGCAAACAGGCCGGAGACCAGACTGCACAGCATTGCAAGACGCCGGGCGGGCCGGGTCCGGCTGGTGAGCGGAAAGGCGTCAGGCGTTTTCAGCATGGGACGGGCGGGCAGGCCGGGGCTCCGTAGGCAGCACAAGGGAACGGCGCGTACGGGGCACAGGGGCAGGAGGATCGGGTTTGTGGCACGCCTGCTCCTTTATAGTGACGGCAGTGGGGGACTGTTGACGATGCCTTCGTCGATTTAAAGTGACGGTATCATGACACAGCCTCAACCTGCCGTCGTTTACAGGGCAAAGGTGGCTGATGTGCGCGGCATGCGGGGCGTTTGCCGCATCAGGGGCGCGTCAGGGTGTCTGGCACTTTGCTAGCCTCATTCAGGCTGCGGTTGCCAGACCCCGGAAGAAGGTGGCTCCGGGTGGGGCACCCTCCTCCGGAATGGTCCGTCCGGAAGGATGATGGGCCGGGACCGATACGGGTGGAGGGCAGGCAGGGGCTCTGGCTGTGGAGCAACCGGGAACCGCCTGCCTGAGTGTGGCCTCAGACCGTGGGCACGCCCTTGCTGGTGGAATATTCGAAGTGCAGCGCCTGATCGGGGTTGACGATCGGGTAGATGGAATGGGCGGCCATTGCCCCTTCACTAAACCCTTGCAGGATCAGTTTGAGTTTGCCGGGGTAGGTCGCCACATCACCAATCGCGAACACGCCGGGCATGCTGGTCTCACAGGTGGAGGGTGTGACGGGAACGGTGGAGCGGATGGTGTCCATGCCCCAGCGGGCGATGGGCCCGAGGTCCGTCGCCAGTCCGAAGAAGGGCAGGAGCGTGTCTGCTTCAAGGTGTCGGGTTGCACCGTCCAGATCTACTACTTCCACGCTTTCCAGAGTGCCATGCGCGCCGTGCAGGGCGTGGAGCTGGTAAGGCACAACTTTCTCAATCTGCCCGGCGGCTACCGCATCATCCAGTAGACGCAGGCTTTCCGGCGCGCCGCGGAAGCGGTCACGACGATGCACCAGATACAGTTTTTCTGCCTTGTCTTTAAGGGCCAGCGCCCAGTCCAGTGCGGAATCCCCACCACCTGCAATCACAATACGTTTGTTTTCAAAATCGGCTTTGCGGCGCACGTAATACTGCACGGCTCCGCTTTCCTCAAACGCTTCAAGCCCGTCCAGCGGGGGGCGGTTGGGGCCGAATGCACCGGCGCCTGCTGCAATAATCACGGCTTTGGCGGTAACGGTTGCACCTTTATCCGTGCCCAGCGTGAACGCGCCCCGGTGGCCGCTCAGGCTTTCAATCCGGTGTTTGAGCAGGCGCGGGATATCAAACGGGGCAATCTGCTGTTCCAGATTGGCAATCAGTTGCGCGCCTTCGACCGCGGGGCAGGCGGGAATGTCATAAATCGGCTTTTCAGGATACAGCGCCACACACTGGCCGCCCACTTCCGGCAGCACGTCAATCAGCACGCACCGCAGGCGCAGCATGGCGGACTGGAAAGCGGCAAACAGCCCTGTGGGGCCCGCGCCGATAATGGCGACATCAGTCTCAATCGGCATATCCGTCATGGCGCGGTGGGTCTCCCTTTCTGGCCGTATGATCTGCCGTTGTTTTTGCGACAGGTTGCAAAGGGGTGCAATAGGGCAAGCCTCCGCAGGCATTGGATGTTTCGATTTCTGATTGGTGCAATGCCTGAAAAGACAAGACGTGTCTGTCTTCAGTCAGCGTTCAGCCGTTTCAGATGATGCGTGTCATGGATTACGATAAGATTCGTCTTAATGTCAGAGTTTTTCTGAAAGGAGGCTGTCAGTATCGTGTTGCAGCGCCAGTATAAAAGTAATTGCTTCCTTATGTGTACGGATAATTGTGAGTTTATCTGGCCAACGACTGATTTTTTCAAACAGCATAGACCGTTCATGTCCGTAATAGTCGGCAGACCAGCGAAGTTCTTCCCTAAGGGCCTGTAGTGTTCCACGGCTGTTGTTACGGGGAAAACACTGACGGCCAAGAAATCGCCGGAAAATCTGCACATTATTTTTCCAGCGAGGAATATCCAGAATAACGATGTGAGTCGCGTGTTCCATCGCCTTGTCAGCCCATTTGAACTGCACGCCTTCAACAATCCATGCGTCGCGTTGCACAACGCTATCCAGCATAGCTAAGCGTGCGGCAGGGTCACGGCGTACATCACCCTCTGGCCGCCGGACCCAGTGCATTTCATCCAGAGGGAATACGGGGAGAGAGGCTTTATGAGCAAGCTCTGAAGCGAGCGTTGATTTGCCGCAGCCAGTTGGGCCAGTTACGAAAAGGCGCACGGAGAATACCAGAAGAGAGAGCTAACGGAACACTTATAGCATATGTCTGCATGCCGAGCGAATTACGTAAACCACAGTTCGGTATTTTCCGGCAAATAATCAATTCTGAACAGTAGTGTGATGGGGATTGTGCCTCGGGCATCTGCCTTCCGCACAATCCTTGTCTTCGCTAGGTCATTTTTTATTACGCGCTGACGGAGAGAGGATTCCAGTAGCGTTGCTGAGAGGTTTTCAGGCCGCCAGAGCCTTTTTCAGCCCTGCATCCAGCACGTCGAGGAAGTCCTGCGTGTTGAGCCATTTGGCGTCTTTGCCGACCAGAAGAGCGAGGTCCTTGGTCATCTGGCCGCCTTCCACGGTTTCAATGCACACGCGTTCCAGTGTTTCAGCAAAGTGGACCACGTCCGGCGTGTTATCAAAGCGGCCCCGGTAGGCCAGCCCGCGTGTCCATGCAAAAATGGAGGCAATGGGGTTGGTGCTGGTGGGGCGGCCTTTCTGGTGCTCGCGGTAGTGGCGGGTCACGGTGCCGTGGGCGGCTTCTGCTTCCACAACCTCGCCTGTCGGGTTGAGCAGAACGGACGTCATCAGGCCGAGGCTGCCAAAGCCCTGGGCCACAATGTCACTCTGCACGTCACCGTCATAGTTTTTACAGGCCCACACATAGCCACCCGGCCATTTGAGGGCACAGGCCACCATGTCATCAATCAGGCGGTGTTCGTAGGTCAGACCAGCCTTTTCAAAATCCGCTTTGAATTCCTTGTCATAAATCTCCTGAAACACGTCTTTAAACAGGCCGTCATAAGCCTTCAGAATGGTGTTTTTGGTGGAGAGATAGACCGGCATGTTGCGGTCCCGCCCGTAGGAGAGGGAGGCGCGGGCAAAGCCTTCAATAGACGCACGGGTATTGTGCATGCCAAGGGCCACGCCGGGGCCTTTGAAGTCATGCACGTCCAGCGTCACGGGTTCACCGCCGCCTTCAGGCGTGTAGGTCAGTTTGACGGTGCCGGGGCCGGGTATGCGGGTTTCCACAGCGCGATAAATATCACCATAGGCATGGCGGCCGATTACAATCGGTTTGGTCCAGTGCGGTACAAGGCGCGGCACGTTGGAGCAGATAATCGGCTCACGGAAGATGGTGCCATCCAGAATATTGCGGATGGTGCCATTGGGGGAGCGGTACATGCGCTTCAGCCCGAATTCCGTCACGCGGGCTTCATCCGGCGTAATGGTGGCGCATTTGACGGCCACACCGTAGCGTTTGGTGGCTTCAGCAGCGTCTACCGTTACCTGATCATCCGTGGCGTCCCGGTGCTCAATGCCCAGATCATAATATTTCAGGTCAATATCGAGATAGGGCAGAATCAGCCGTTCGCGGATAAAATGCCAGATGATGCGTGTCATCTCATCACCATCCATCTCGACGATGGGATTTTTAACTTTGATTTTTGCCATGGTGAAATACTCCCTCATCCCCGCACGGGACCGTAAAAATGCACACGAAGCGTATAAGCATCATGCGGCAGGCGGAGGGACGGAATAAGGGGTAAGGGCCGGTCTGTCGCTTCACATTCCGGGTAGGAAAAGACGGGCAACACCGGTGTTTTCCCCGGTTTTATGCCGCCGGAGGCCGGATTTGCGCGGGGTATGTGCAGGGGGCGGAAGTGGTGTAGGAGGGTGCATCACAATATGGTCAGGACTTCATGACAGCATCAGCGTCTTCTCTGCCATCCCGAACCCAGTCTTTTTCCGTCGTGCTGGCGATAGAGCTGTGGGAACGGTTCGGCTTTTACGGCATGCAGGGCATCCTGCTGCTTTACATGATCCAGCGGCTCGGCTTTTCCGATGCACAGGCCAATCTGCTCTGGGGCACCTTCTCCGCCGTCTGTTATGCGGCCCCCGCTGTTGGCGGCTGGGTTGGAGATAAAGTTCTGGGTGCCCGCCGTACCATGGTGCTGGGCGCTGTGGTGCTGACGGTGGGTTACGCCCTGCTGGGGGTGGATTTGGGTGGCCAGATGGCGCTGTTTGCCGCCCTCGCGGTCATTGCTGTGGGCAACGGGCTGTTTAAATCCAATGCGGCCAATCTGGTCCGCCGGATTTATGAAGGCGACGATACCCGCATCGATGTTGCCTTCACCATTTACTACATGAGCATCAATGTCGGCTCCACGCTGTCTCTCCTGCTGACGCCGTGGTTGCAGGAAAAATACGGGTGGTCTCCGCCATTTCTGGTCTGTGCGGCGGGGCTGGCGTTTGGGGTGGCGTGTTACACGCTGTTCCATAAATGGCTGGCGCGCGTTGGCTCCCGCCCGGACTTTGAACCTGTCGTGTTTTCCCGCCTGATGGCGGTGCTGGGCGGTATGGTGCTGGTTCTGGCCGTTATGGTCGGGCTGCTGCGCTATCCGGCCGCGGGCCGGGCTTGTGTGTGGGTGGCTGCGCTGGCGGTCGGCTGTGTGTGGGTGGTGCTTTACCGCCGGGCTTCCGCTGCCGTGCGCCCCGGCCTGCGGCTGGCTTATCTGCTGATTGTGCAGACCATGCTGTATTTTGTGTTCTATCAGCAGATGGTCACATCCCTCACACTGTTCGCGCTGCGGGATGTGGACTCAGCCTTCACGCTGGGCGGCATCACGCTGTTCCATATGTCTGCCGGGCAGTTTCAGGCGCTTAATCCGGTCTGGATCATGCTGGCCAGCCCGCTCCTGTCATGGGTGTATAAGAGCATGGCGGATAAGGGCTGGAATTTCCCCATTGCCGAGAAGTTCATTGTCGGGTTCTCGCTGGTCTCGCTCTCCTTCCTGATCTGGTGGTGGAGTGCCGCGACCGGGGGCAATCATCTTGTCTCCCCCTGGGTGATGTTCTGGGCCTATGGGGCGCTGTCTATCGGGGAATTGCTGATCAGTGCGCTGGGTCTGGCTGTGGTCGCCCGTTATGCGCCCGCCAATGTGGGCGGCTTCATGATGGGCAGCTACAACGTGTCCAACGGTGTAGCGATGTATCTGGGCAGCGCGCTAGCCAATCTGGCCGCTGTTGGGCCTGCCGTGGCCTCCGCGGACCCGGCCCAGACCCTGCCGGTCTATGCCGGGCTGTTCCGTATGCTCTTCCTGCTGGGTGCGGGCTGCACGCTGCTGTTTGTGCTCTGCCTGCCCTTTACCCGCCGGTGGGATGCTCAGCACAGGGCGGCACAGGGGCGATAGCCGTAAGCGGTAGCCCGTCAGTTTGCATCAGTGCTGCGTGTGCGTGGGGCGGGGGGAAATCCTCCGCCCCATTTGCGTTCGGGCGGGCAAACAGGCTGCTGTTTGTCCAGAGTTCGCGCCTGCGCTCCGTCTGAAGGGCATCCGAAGGGCAGGGCGTCAGCGTTTTCACGAAAGTCTCTCCATCTCACCCGGCCCGCACAACAGCGGCCCGGCATTCAAGTTGCTGCCCAAACGCGGGGAGATGGGAAAGGTTCAGGTCGGTCTGATGTAACCGGAAGGTATGACGGACCTGTTACATGCTGCGGGCACCGTGCTGGCTCAGCGCGCTTTAACGGCGAGGCGCCCTTGCCTTGCGCCAGTTTCCTTCAGCGGAGGCTTTATAAGCAAGTTCATCGTGCCCGTAACTGGCATTCGCGCGGCTGTGGTGGCCAAGCAAAAATCCCTCACCTGTTGCTACTGGGGCTTCTGATGGTGAGGTCTCAAAAAGATATTTTATGGCACCTATGGTCGTTACGCCGGGACCTGTATTCATCCAGATATTTTCAAAGCTGGCGGAATTGTTTTTGTAACGGGTAAGAGACTCACACAGTGCGTGAATAATACCTTCAATCAGAGGGTGTTTTTTTCTGGAGATAATAAGCCCGTTTTCAATGCACCATGGGGATCCAATGGCATACATTAGAAAACATTCGTAGGCAGCATGGCCGGTGATATCACTGAGCGGTGCGTGCATAGAAATATCAACATCAATATAAATCCCGCCGTGAATATACATGTCGCACATACGCCACAGATCAGAGCGCATGGTGGGATGAAAACACACATCAAAAAGCTCAACCATACTCTGGCCGAAATGGGTGGCGAGAAACGCTCGCGCTGAGTCATCATGGGTGAGGGTCAGCTCAAAACCCGGATTATTGTTTTTTACTTTTTCGATGGAAGCTGACACGTCATCCGGCAACGTCTCACTATGCCAGTATTGTGAAATTCTTTTAGGGATAGAGGATGGAAAAACGCCCTCGCCCGGAGGAGCGATGTCTTCCTGAGTAAGCGTTGGAAGCCACCCACTTTCCACGCCTTGCTTAAGGCAACGGAAAAAATCCATTTTGGCAACAGGCGTGGCAGGACGTTGTGAGTTGGTGTCTGTGCTCATGACATACTCTTTGCTTCTTGTATGTTTTTTAAAACTGACCTCTTCGCACAATGCAAGTATTAAGACTAATTTTATAGATTTTTCTAATTATTAGGAAGTTATTTCTTCTGAAATGGATAAATCAGGCTGAATATTTTCAGGCCCGCCACAGAGTGTGACGGGCCTGCCAGAAGGTAGTTTTGACTGTAGGGTTCTAACCTGCGTGAAGTCTGAAAAAGTCTCTCAGAATTCAGCAGACAGCGTGAAGTGATAGACACGTGGCAGGCCCGCATACAGGCTGGAGGCTGCGCCGGAGGTGCCGCTGGGGGCCCCTGTGTAGACTGACGCCCAGTAGCGTTCATTCGTGGCGTTGCTCACCCCGAAGCGCAGGACCATCGGCAGTCTTTCCGTCGCGCGGAAGCTGTAGCGCGTGCCAAGGTCCAGCGTGGTGTAGGAACCTGTGTGCAGGGTGTTGGTCACGTTGGCAGCACGGTTGCCCATGTAATGCACGTTGGCGTTAAACGCCCAGCCGGACGCAAAGCGTCCAAGGGAGGCAGGCAGGCGGTAATCCAGCAGCAGGTTGGCCTGAATTGGGGCCGCTCCCACAATTTCCTTGCGGTCCAGCGCGCGGGAGGCCGCGTTGACCAGTTCCGCATCCAGCCATGTCATGCCGGCCAGCACGGACAGGTTGGGCAGGACTTCACCCGAAATCTGGGCTTCCACACCATAGTTCCGCTGCGTGCCGCCGTACTGGTAGGTCTGGCAGTTGGTCATGGCGGCACACCCGGCATTCGGGTTGGAGGCCGCGACATACATGGCGTAGGGCGATGTCATGCGGAAGCCCGCCACGTTAAACTGCATGGTATTGTAACGCAGTTTGTAGCCGACCTCATATTCTTCCGAATGCGCTGCGGGCAGGGCGATGTTGGTGTTGGTGTAGCTTGTGCTGTTGGGCGTAACAGGCCCGGCTTCCACGGAGCGACCATAGGTGAAGTAGAAGGTCTGGTTGTCCGTCGGCTTATACATGATGCTGGCGGTCGGGCTGAACGCGGCGGAGGTTTCAAACGTATCCCGCATGGCGGTTTTGGCGTTCAGCGCGCCGCGCTGATGGATCCAGCCCCATGAGAGCGTGCCCATGATGGACCAGTGTTTGTTCAGTTGCAGGGTATCCCCCACAATAAAGGACTGGCTCATGATGCTGCTGGATTTATAGCGGCCATGATAATAAGGCTGCGTGCCACCGTTCTGGCTTGCGCCATACATGTTGTGGATACCCAGATTCTGCGCGGCGGTTGAGGCCGCAACCGGGTTGTAGTTGCCCATCATGTAACCGTTGGTGCCAATCACCAGATCATGCCGGATGGGGCCGGTGTAAACACGCCCGTTAAGGTAAGCCATGTTACTGCCAACGCGGAAATCATTCGCGGTGGTGGTGGCGGTCGCTTTGGAACTGTACCAGCCGTCGCTCCCGCGCAGACCGCCACAGGTCTTGCCGCCGTCACACAGCGTATCGGCGACACCAAATGCCTGACGGGCTGCGTCCTGATACAGGCCACCGAGCGTGAAGCTCCAGTTCTCGTTGAACTGATGCTTGATCTTGCCCAGAAAGGTGTTGGTTTCCATGTGGTAACCGCTCCATTCCGGAGCCAGACGCTTGCTCAGGTCCGGGGCTTCGGGGAGTTTGTCACCGCCCACGCCGGTGGCCAGAATACCAAAACCGGGCGCACCGCCGCGCTGGTCATAGGTGTAGTGGCTGGCGTCAATTTCGATAACTGTTTTGTCGTCCAGATGGAAATCGAAATCCCCGCTGACCATTTCACGGCGCATGGAACTGCCCTGCGTATAGGCCGTGCCATCCGCATGCAGCATGTTCAGGCGGTAGCCAAACCAGCCATTGCGGCCCAGACGCCCGGAAATATCGCCGTTTACGGTCGGGGTGCCGATGGAGTCCACACCGACGGAAAGCCGTTCCGTGCGCCGGTCAGTCGGGCGTTTAAGCGTGTATTCAAACACGCCCGCCGGGTTTTCGGGCCCGTACATGGCACCGGCCAGACCGTTGAGAACCTGAAGGTTATCCACCCATTCCGCCGGATATGGCGTGGTGGAAACAACATTCAGGCCGTCCAGACGGGAGTTGGCCACAACATCGGATTCAAACCCGCGGGACTGCGGGCGGGAAGTGTTGGGGTCCCCGCGCACTTCAAGCTGCACGGAGGGCAGATACTGCGCCATATCATTGATGCTGCGGATCTGCTGGTTGACCACTACGTCATGCGTCACACCCATGACGGAATAGGGCGTGTCCAGCGTATCGCGGTTGCCCAGCGGGCCGAGATACACAACCTTGTTCATGTATTTGGCGGCCGTGCCGTCTGCTGCGTGGTGCCCGTGGACGTTAATGGTCTCCCCGTTGGAGCCATCCAGAATCCCGGCAATGGGGGTGGAGGTGCGTCTTGCGGCCCCCACAGCGGCAGGGGCTTTCAACGCGGCTTTTCTGGCAGGTGTGGCTTTGACAACGGCACGTTTGTCAGGCGTGCCGTAGGGGGCCGAAGCCGGGGTTGCGGCCAGAGCGGAACTTGTCAGCAGGAGTGCGCCGAATGTTCCTGAAGCGAAAAGGCGGGGAAAACGATCGTGCATGGCTCAGGCAGGTCCGGGAATTGGTAAAGAACAGAAGGTGAGCCGCTTCTGCCGGTCCTGCCGGGTGTTGTCCATATACGGTGATGCATAAACCTGTATATACAGGAATATAATCACTGGACTGATGCCAGAATAATACAGTCAGGCCGCGTTCACTCGGAAATCCGGCGGGACTGTTCGGTTTTCTGCATCGGCGTAATGCAGAAAATCTATTGGAGAAGGGCGGGAAGGAACCCGGCCCCTGTCGTGCCAGCAGGCTCAGTATTCTTGTGGTTTTTGTGGGTGATGCAGGCAGAGGGAGGCGGACGTCTCCGGGGTGTGCCTTTATTGTGCCCGCTTCAGCCTGTCTTTAGCATGGGCTTCCTCAGGCAACCGGAGAGAGATGTTACGTGAACTGGCTGTATTTATTTATGAGCGGATTTCTGGAGATTGGCTTCACCACCTGTATGCGTTTTGCAAAAGGGTGGCAGGATATTGGCTGGTTTATCGGGCTGCTGTTTTGTCTGGTGACAAGTATCGGACTGGTGCAGCTTGCAACCCGCACCATTCCGCTGGGTACGGCCTATGCCATCTGGACAGCATTAGGTACCGCCGGAACCGTCGTGTTCGGCATGGTGGCGTTTCATGAACCCGTTTCCGTCATGCGGCTGGTGTTTATTGCCGGGATTATGGTGTGCGTGATCGGGCTGAAAGTCTGTGGTGGCTAAAAATGCCGGGCGGCTGAACAGAGCCGAAAACGGGGGTCGCCAGCTAGGGCGTGTCGTCAGTTAAACGGGGGGCTTATGAAGCTTGTACTCCCGTTTGATCTGTGATGTTTTCTTCCTGTTTCTGGAACGGGGAGAGTGTGAATGCGACGGTATGGTCTGAGCGATGGTCAGTGGGAGCGGATAAAAGATCTTCTCCCGGGTCGCGAAGGTCATGTCGGTGGGACGGCTGCGGATAACCGTCTGTTTATCGAAGCCGTGCTGTATCGTTACCGTGCAGGCATTCCCTGGCGTGATCGAGCGGATTTTCCTGCATCTGGCTGCTGACCATGACAACGAATACATGATGATCGACAGCACCATTGTCCGTGCTCACCAGCATAGCGCGGGCGCCCGTAAAAAAGGGGTATGGATCAGGCCACCGGGCGGTCCCGTGGCGGACTGACCACGAAAATCCATGCCATTGTCGATGCCGCGGGAAAGGCTGCGGCTCTTTCCCTGACGCCCGGACAAAGGGCCGACATCACAGAAGCAGAGCCATTGCTCGATGAAGTCGATCCCGAGGTCTTCATCGCCGACAAGGCTTATGATGCCGATCCCCTCATCGAAAAGCTTGAAGAGCGGGGGATCACACCGGTTATTCCG
>NZ_JACRVR010000033.1:0-34532 GCF_018811975.1 Acetobacter sp. P1H12_c
ACAGGGCTGGAAACCACGGATGCCGGAGATGTTTACAGACTACGAAAACAGACCGTTGAACCGATCTTTGGCATTATCAAAAGCATCATGGGCTTCAGAAGATTCAGTCTGCGCAGCCTTGCAAAAGTCACGACCGAATGGACACTCGTCGCTCTCGCATACAACTGCAAAAGAATGGCACGGCTTCACGTAGCATAAGCTGGCTCAGCCTCGGCGTTATCAGCCACAAAATACCCAACCCGACAGGCTGTTAGTGGCTGGTCTGGCGCGGCAGCTTCAGCGGGTTTGTGCTGCGGAGCCCGGCTGGCAGAAGCGCGTCCGGCAGATCCTGATAGCACACGGGGCGCAGAAAGCGCTCAATGGCCGCCGTACCGACGGAAGTGCTGCGCGGGTCCGTTGTGGCGGGGAAGGGACCGCCATGCACCATAGCCGCGCAGACTTCCACGCCCGTGGGCCATGCGTTAGCCAGAATACGGCCAACCTTGCGTTCCAGAACCGGCATAAGCTGGCTGGCGGTGGCAATGTCGGCGTCTTCCATGTGCAGGGTCGCGGTGAGCTGGCCCTCAAGGCTGCGGCTCAGACGCAGCAGCGTCTCCAGATCCGGGCAGGCGACAATCAGGGAGCAGGAACCAAAAATCTCATGCTGCATCACCGGATCTTGCAGGAAATGCGCGGCATCCGTCGTGAAAACGGCAGCCTGACAGCCGGATGCCTCACCGTGTGGCCCACGCCCCAGCAGGGTGACGCCCGGACGGGTGCCGAGTGTTTCCACCCCAGCATCGTAAGACGCATGGATGGACTGTGTGAGCATGGTGGGCGCAGGGGCGGTTTTAAGAGCCTCCTGCGCGCTCTGGCAGAAGCGATCCAGATCCGGGCCGCTGAGGGCAAGAATAAGGCCGGGATTGGTGCAGAACTGCCCTGCGCCCATGGTAAGCGACCCAATAAAGGCTGCGCCCAGAGCGTCTGCACGGGTCTTCAGGGCTTCTGGCAGCAGATAAACGGGATTGATGCTGCTCATTTCCGCATACACCGGAACAGGCACCGGGCGGGCCGCCGCAATTTTGCTCAGGGCGATGCCGCCTGAGCGTGAGCCAGTATAGCCAACAGCCATAATAGCGGGGTGCCGCACCAGCTCTGCGCCAAGCGTATAATCCGGTCCGCCCAGCAAGGAGAACGTGCCCTCCGGCAGGCCGCATTTTTTCACGGCGGACTGGATGGCGCGACCGACCAGTTCACTCGTGCCGGGATGGGCCGGGTGCGCTCTGACCACCACCGGGCAGCCAGCGGCAAAAGCGGACGCGGTATCGCCTCCGGCAACGGAGAACGCCAGCGGGAAGTTGCTGGCTCCAAAAACAGCAACCGGGCCAACGCCAATGCGGATCTGGCGGAGGTCCGCGCGGGGCATCGGTTTGCGGTCGGGCAGGGCTTCATCAATCCGGGCATCAAGGCAGCGCCCGGCCCGCAGTTCCTGCGCAAACAGGCGGAGCTGGCCGGTCGTGCGGCCCCGCTCCCCCGTCAGGCGGGCCAGAGGCAGGCCGGTTTCCGCATGGGCGCGGTCCAGAAGGGGCTGCCCGAGAGCTTCAATTTCCTCCGCAATACAGTCCAGAAACTGCGCGCGGGCTTCCGGCGTGGTGGCGCGGAAGGTGTCAAAGGCTTCATCAGCCAGTGTACAGGCAGTCCCGGCATCTTCGGTGGTTGCGCAGGAGAACGCTGTGTCCAGCGCCTCACCCGTTGTGGCATTGAGGGCCTGAAAGGTTTCCGGGCGGTTGACCGTATTCTGGCCGATCAGAAGAGCGCCTGTCAGAGTCATAGGGTGTCCTTATATGCGGGAGCCGGAGCGCAGGCTGAACCTGTCCGGGCTGAAAGCTGTGGGGAGGGGCGCGCCACGCAGGATGTGGGCGCTCAGTGCTTCTGCGGTTACAGGGGCGAGAGTCAGCCCCAGATGGTTGTGCCCGTAGGCAGCCACAAGGCGTGGCGCGTGGCGGAAGCTGCCGAGGGCAGGCAGGTAATCCGGCAGGGTGGGGCGGGAGCCATACCAGCGTGCAAAATCAGACGCCACTGGCAGGCCAAGTGCGCGGACATGCGCTTCAAGCCGTTCCCATTTCCGTGGATCGGGCGGAGAGGAATCCTTTGTAAACTCGACAAAGGAGGTAGCGCGAAGCCGGGAGCCAAAGCGGGTGACGACAACGGCCCGGTCTTCAAAAACCGCATTGGGCAGAGTCCACCGGCCGCCATGAGTCCATTCCACATGGTAGCCGCGTTCCGCCACCAGTGGCACCGGGACATCGGGCAGCAGAGACCCCGAACGCACACCGCAGGCCACAACGACGCGGTCCGCAGTCAGTTCCCCCTGCGTGGTGCTGACACGTACAGTCTCTGCCTCGTGGTCGATTTTGAGTGCGCGGGCGGAAAGCGCTATGCCACCGACCGCTGTAAAGCGGGCCAGAAGTGTGTCCAGCACGTCCCGCGGGCTGGTGATGTGAGCGGTCTCAGCAAAATGCACTCCGGCTTTCACCGGTGAGGAGAGAAACTGGTTAAAGGCCGCAATCTGCGGTGCTTCCATGCGGATGGCGCGTGCAGGGCCGTGGTCAGCCTGAAGAGCACTGGCGGCTTTCTGCTCGGTATCATCCCCCTCCCACAGTTTCACAATGCCGCGCAGGTCCAGAAGGTCTGGCCTGTCCAGCGTTGTGATCAGTCTTTTCCATGCGGGCAGGGCGTTGAGCATCAGGCCGCGCAGGGCGTCGTCCCCCCGGTGGACTGTGCCCGGCAGGCAGGCACGGAGAAAGCGCACTGACCAGGGCAGCCATGCGGGCAGGCTGCGCCAGTCCAGTGCCACGGGCCCACGGGGGAAATGGTCAGACAGCACACGGGTTGCCGTGGCAAGGCGGGCCAGAACTTCCACCTGTTCCGTCGCGATATGCCCGGCGTTCCCCCATGATGGCGGCGTGCTGTCTGGCTCAGCTACCAGTGTTACGGCGCAGCCCTGTTCCTGAAGGCGCAGGGCGCAGGTACGCGCGATGATGCCGCCGCCCAGAACGAGGACGGGGCGGGGGGGAGGGAGAGCCTCCGTCATAGCGGTGCGCACGCGCGTTGCAGCCAGCCCTGCTCTTCAGTTGCAAGATGCGGGCCAATCTGTTCCAGAACATGCGCGTGGTAGCTGTTCAGCCAGTTCCGCTCAGCGTCCGTCAGGCGTTCGGGCATGATGCCGCGTGTATCGATTGGGGCCAGTGTGAGGGTTTTGAAGCGGAGATAGTCTCCGGTTTCAGTTGTGTAGGCCACACAGGTTTCCATCTGGTTTTCCAGACGCATGCCGTGGGAGCCGGGGGCGTAGAAGCCGGGTTCATTCGTCATGATCATCCGGTCATAGAGCGGGTCAAGCACCGGGCGGCGGGTGAAGCCGAGAGGCCATTCATGCACGGAAAGGCAACTGCCGACGCCATGGCCTGCCCCGTGGTCAAAATCCAGCCCTTCTTTCCACAGCGCCAGCCGCGCCAACGGGTCCAGCCTGTAACCATGCGTGCCTGCCGGGAATATGGCCTGATCCAGCGCAATCAGGCCCTGAAGCACGCAGGTATATTGCTTTTGCCATTCTTCCGGCGGGGTGCCGGTGCCCATCCAGATCGTCCGGGTGACGTCTGTGGTGGCGCACGTATACTGCCCGCCACTGTCAACCAGCAGAAAAGCATCCTCCTGCACCCTGCTGCATGCCTCCGCAGTCGGCGCGTAATGCATGATGGCTGCATTCGGGCCTGAGCCTGCAATGGTGTGAAAACTTGGGCCGATACAAAGCGCAGACTCACGGCGCAGAGCCAGCAGGTGGTCCGCTATGGCAGCTTCTGTCTGGCCGATACCATTGCGTTCCACCCAGCACAGGAAGCGGCAGAGGGCGATACCATCCAGCAGATGCGCACGCCGCATCCCCTCCAGTTCCGCTGGCGTTTTGCAGGCTCTGGGCATCAGGCAGGGGTCTGTGCCGTCTAAGAGTGTTGCATCGACGTCTCTGAGGATGCTGGCGAACCAGACAGGGCAGCGGCCTGTATCCAGCCGGACGGTCTTGCCGTGCATGGTCTGCAAAACCTGCTGCATATCCGCAGGCATATGCACACGGACGGCGGTGCCAAGGTGCGCGCGCACCGCGTCATCAATCCGGGTGATGTCAATAAACAGATCAACCGTGGCATCGGCATGCAGAATGGCAAAGCAGAGCACGACCGGCAAAAAAGGCAGATCACGCCCGCGGATATTCAGAAGCCAGGCAATGCTTGTCGGGTCAGGCAGAATAACGGCGTCCTGCCCGGCTTTGCGCAATGTTTCCGCAATGGTCTGGATTTTGGCGTGGGTTTCAAGCCCGGTGAGGGCAAGAGGCTGAAGACAGGCCGGGGTGGCCGGAGCCGGGGGCCGGTCAGCCCAGAGGGCATCAATCGGATTACAGGAGAGTGCGACCATATGGCATCCGGCCTGCTCCAGCGCCTCAATCTCCCGGATGCTGACGCTGCGCGGGTCAAACCCGATGGACAGCCCCCGCCCATGCTGCGCCAGCCACAGCGGCGGCGGTGTCTCATACATATGCTCAACAGACCAGAGCGAGGCCTCCACCTGCTGGCGCATCTGCACCTGATAACGACCGTCAGAAAAAACAGCCGCCTTTTTTGGCAGGACGACAGCCAGCCCGGCGCTCCCTGTAAAGCCGGTCAGCCAGGCCAGACGTTCCGCGCAGGCGGGAACGTATTCGCCAAGATGTTCATCACCGCGCGGCAGGAAGAAGCCGTCCACGCCAAGGCCGGACAGGGCAGCGCGAAGGGCCGTCAGGCGTTCTGTGGGAGTGGGCATGCTGGTGTCCGTCCTTCCAGACGATCAGTTAAACGGAGCCGTAAAGCTGTGCGCGGGTTCGGTAAACCAGCGGGGGCCGTCTTCCGTCATGTAAAAATGGTCTTCAAGCCGGATACCGAATGTTTCCGGGATAACGATCATCGGCTCGTTAGACATACAGTGCCCGGCCTTGAGCGGGGTGGTGTTGCCCCGCACCAGATAAGGAGCCTCATGGATGGAAAGCCCGATCCCGTGGCCTGTGCGGTGTGGCAGGCCGGGGAGGGTGTACCCCGGGCCAAGGCCATGCTGTTCCAGTACTGCGCGGGCAGCGTCATCTACCACATGGCAGGGTGCGCCAACACGGGCGGCGTGGAAGGCGGCGTACTGGGCCGCTTTTTCAATTTCCCAGATCCGCTGCTGTTCCGCGTCCGGCTGCCCGAAAGCGTAGGTGCGGGTGATGTCGGAATGATATCCGTCCAGACGGCAGCCGGTATCAATCAGAACAAGATCATTCTCCGCCAGAACCTGATCCCCGGGGATGCCATGCGGGTAGGCCGTGGCATGTCCGAACTGAACGGCGCAGAAATAGGATCCGTTATCGGCGCCGAGTTCCCGGTGGCGTGCGTCAATGAAACGCCGGATCTCGCTGGCCAGAAGGCCGGGCTTTAAAAACGCATAGGCGTCCTGATGCACCTGGAGCGTGATGGCCATGGCGTGTGTGATGAGGGCAATTTCTTCCGCCGTTTTGCAGGCGCGCAGGCCGGAAATTAGCCCGGCATCATCTTCCAGCACAAGGTCAGGCCGCGCTTTGCGCATGGCGGTGACAAACCCGAAGCTGAAGTCCGGGTCCAGTGCGATGCGGGCCCCCGCAGCATAGGGTGCCAGAGCGCAGCTGGCCGGATTTTCGTCCTCCTGCCATGTGGCAATCTCGACATTCGTGCGCAGGCAGGCCTTGAGAGACCCCGTTTCAAAATGCGGGCAGACTACAACAGGCGTGCCCTGCCGGGGGATAACCAGCGTTACCAGCCGTTCCGTTGCATCCCATGGCACTCCGGTAAAATAGCGCAGGCTGTTTCCGGCATTCACAGCAAGGGCGTCCAGCCCGGCTGTTTCCAGATGCTCCTGCACTGTGCGGATGCGCTGCGCAAAGGTTGCGCGGCCAATGGGGGCGGGCGGGGCAGGGAGAAGGGCTGCGGTGCTCACGAAAGGCGGCTCCAGACACAAAGGATGGTCGTTACGTATACGATAAACGAATTACAAAGCATGAGCAAGCAGCTCATTTTGTGTTCGTCACAAAGTGTTTGTTGAAGGGTATATCAGGAAAAGCAGGGAGCGGGAGGGAGGGGGAACGCTTTTTTTCACGGAGCGAGCGGAGGATGCTTTACGGGTCACTACGATGGTGTTACGTATACGATAAACGAAACGAGAGCAAAGCAAGGAGGCTCACGCATGGCACTGGAAATGACCTGGAAAGGCGTTTTTCCCGCAGTTACCACTCAGTTTAATGAAGATCTGTCCGTTGATCTGAAAGGCACGCAGAAAGTTATTGACGCGCTGATCAATGACGGTGTGCATGGTCTGGTGATGATGGGCACCTGCGGTGAAAACAATTCGCTCGAGCCTGAAGAAAAAGTCCAGATTCTGGAAGCCGCGCGTGAAGTGGCCGGAACCCGTGCGCCGCTGTTTGTCGGCGTGTCTGAAATGACGACGCCGCGTGCCGTCGCCTTTGCAAAGCAGGCTGCAAAAAGTGGTGCGGATGCGCTGATGGTGCTGCCCGCTATGGTCTATGTGCCAAAACCGCATGAGCTGGTTGCGCATTTCCGCGAAATTTCCAAGGCGACGGACCTGCCCATTATCATCTACAACAACCCGACATCTTACCGCGTGAATGTGGAACTGGATGTTCTGGCTGAACTGGAAGACTGCAAAACTATTGTGGGGCTGAAGGAAAGCTCTTCTGACACGCGCCGTTATACGGATGTGCCGAACCGCTTTGGTGATCGCTTTCTGATGATGGCCGGTCTGGATGACGTCGCGTTTGAAGGTCTGACACTGGGCGCAAAAGGCTGGATTTCCGGTCTGACAAGCGCCTTCCCGCAGGAATCCGTGGCTCTGGTTGAGTCTCTCCAGCGTGGAGATATTGAAACAGCTTTGCGTATTTACCGCTGGTTTATGCCGCTGCTGCATCTGGATGCAGCGCATGACCTCGTTCAGTCCATCAAGCTGGCGGAACAGGTGATGGGCCGTGGCAGCGAGCGCGTCCGCTCTCCGCGTCTGCCGCTGGAAGGTGAGCGGCGCAAGCAGGTTATCAGCATGGTGGAGGCCGCTGCGGCCAGCCGCCCCAAACTGGGCTGATCTGGCTTGTCTCCCAAACGGCTCCCTGCAAAGGGGGCCGTTTTTTTTAACCATCCTCCTGTTCCCGGTGCGGATTGCGCGTAAAGTATCACGATTGAAAAGAAGGGTTTAGCATCATGCCGGCTTATCGCACGCGCTCTATTTCTGTTGTCAGACGTCTGGCTCTCATGACCACGGCAGCCTTGCTGAGTTATGGGCCGCTTACCCATGCGCAGGCGGAAGCCGATCCGTCCGCGACAAAAGCCTTTCAGGACCTTTACCAGAAAGAGTGGGCGTGGCGCATGGACCTGCAGGGCAGTACGCCGGATGGGAACCACACGGCGCATCTCCCTAAAGCGGACCCGGCAACACAGCAGGCCCGGCTGGAGCGGTGGACAAAAACGCTGGCGGACCTGAATGCTATTCCGGCCAGAAGTCTTTCCGCGCAGGATCAGGTGAATTACGCGGTCTACAGGCAGCAGGTGACTGTTTTGCTTGATGACCAGAAGATGCAGGTCTGGCAAATCCCGTTTGACGCGGATTCAGGCTTCTGGAGCGATCTGCCTCCGTCCGATACGCCGTTCCTCAAAGAACAGGATTATCGTGACTATATCAGCCGCCTGCGTGATACAGGCCGCTATTTTGCGGATGAAATTGCGGCCATGAAAGCCGGGGTTGCGCGCGGCTTTGTGCAGCCAAAGCTGATTGTGGAAGAGCGCCTGCATGATCTGGAAAAAATGGCGTCCGTTACCCCGGAAGACAGTGCTTTTGCTCCGCCATTCAAACAGTTTCCTGACGCAATTCCTGCCAGAACGCAGGCTGAACTGCGGCAGGAGGGGCTGAACGCTATTCGCGAGACGGTGATCCCGGCCTATAAAACGCTCTATGCCTTCATGAAGGATGAGTATTTTCCGCACGCGCGGGAGTCACTGGCAGCGGAAGACCAGCCTGACGGAAAAGCCTATTATCGCTCCCAGATCCGGGAATATACCACGCTGGATATGAGCCCGGATGAAATCCATAAAATTGGCATCCGGGAGGTTGCAGGCCTGCATAAGCAGATGCTGGGCGTAATGGCGGAGACGCATTTTAAGGGTGATTTTGCAGCTTTCCTGAAATTCCTGCGGACCGACCGGCAGTTTTATCCCAAGACGGGTGATGAATTGCTGAAAGACGCCGCATGGCTGGCCAAGCGCGTGGACGGCAAAGTAGGCGACATTATTGGCCGCCTGCCACGCGGGCGCTTTACTATTGAACCTGTGCCTGCGGATGTGGCCCCGGTTTATACGGCAGGGCGCGGTGGGCCCCACATCTATCTGGTCAACACCTATGATCTGCCATCCCGCCCGCTTTATGCATTGCCTGCGCTGACACTGCATGAGTCCTCACCGGGCCATTCTCTTCAGTTGTCTCTGGCAGAAGAGCAGCCGGAAGTGCCGCAGTATCGTCGTTTCAATTATATTTCCGCCTACGGAGAAGGCTGGGCGCTCTATTGCGAATATCTGGGGAATGAGATGGGCATTTACGAAACGGCTTATGACCGCTTCGGTTATCTGTCCTATCAGGCATGGCGTGCCGCGCGTCTGGTTGTTGATACGGGGCTGCATCATCTCCACTGGAGCCGTGAGCAGGCGCGGGAGTATCTGCGGCAGAATACAGCCTTATCCGAGCATGAAATTGATACCGAGGTTGACCGGTATATTGCCTGGCCGGGGCAGGCCCTGTCCTATTATCTGGGGGAATCTGATATTCGCCGCAACCGCGCACGGGCGGAAAAGGCTCTGGGCAAGGCGTTTGATCTGCGGGCATTCCATGATGCCGTTCTGGCGACAGGCTCCGTCCCGCTGCCGGTGCTGGATGCCGCGGTGGATCACTTTATCCAGACAGGCGGCCGCTCCCCTTACGCAGGGGACAGCGCACACTGAGGCCCGGCATGCTCCTCAGGCAGGGCTTTTGGCCAGCCTGAGGACGCGCACCCCGTATCCCGGCAGTGTTACAGGCCCGGATATGGAGGCACCGGGGGTCAGCAGGTCGCGTGCTGATGTGTTCTCCGGCAGGGTAAATGTGACCGGCGTTCTGGCATGGTTGATCAGCACCAAAACATCATGCCCCTTACCGCGCCGCACGCAGGCTTCCACGTCCGCAGGCAGACTGGCGAAGGGAGAAAGCGCGTGAGCATTTTGCACCTGCGTTTTCAGATAGGTCTCCAGCGTTGCAGGGTCAGGGATGGTGCTCAGATACGTAATCTCCCCCTTGTCAACCTGATGGCTGGCAGCCACAGGCGCACCATCCAGCCAGCCATTGGACTGGCCATACGTGCCCTCTGTCCGGGTCGCCGGGTCCGTCGGCACCAGAGTTTCCGCCCAGCGGGTGCCAGTGCCATGGACTGTGCCATCTGCTGAGCCCTGTGCCTGCCCCAGAGAGAGCGGCACAGGCTGCACCAGCCCGTAAAATTGCGAGACATGCGCGCCCAGAGCTGCGGCGAGCGGGCCGGGCTGAAGATGCGGGTCCAGAGCGTTTTCCGCATCTTTCATGCCGGAGCGTGGGCCAAGCACAAGATGCCCGCCCTGACGGACCCATGCCAGAAGATGGTCTGCAACCTCCTGCGGGAGAACATTCAGGCCGGGAGCGACAATCAGCGTGTAGGGCGCAAGATTTTGGCGTGGAGAGATAACATCCACCGTGCCCGCTATGTGGCGGAGGGGGGCGTAAAAGGCAGTTAACGCCTTGACCGGATCAAACCCTTCAACCTGTTTCTGAAAGCTGATGGCCCAGCGTGAGGGCATGTCATGCAGGAGGGCGACCTGTGCGTGCGGCGTTGTCTCGCGCAGAGCTGGAGCAGCTTTTTCAAATTCTGCACCAATCTGCTGGATTTCCGCATAAATGGGGGCCGGGTTCCCATCTGCCCCGGCAATAACGCCGTGATATTGTTCCTGTCCGTTCAGGGCCGCGCGCCACTGCCAGTATTCCACAGCGTCCGCCCCGTGGCCGACCGCCTGCCATGCCAGCGCGCGGACCTCCCCTTTGTCATGGGCCAGATTATTTGGCCGCCAGTTGACAAAACCGGGGTCCGTTTCCGTGACCCAGAAGTTTTTCATCTTGTAGCCACGGGCCAGATCGTGCCGGGCGGCGTTGTCTGTCCAATCCGTCTCGTAATCATCCCACCCCACCAGATCGAGCGACTGGTGGAGGGTGTAGCCATCAAACCCGTCAAACCAGCCCATGGTGTTGGTGGTGATAAACTGGGAGGGCAGGGCATGCTGGCGGATCGGGTCTGCCTGATTACGGACGTAGCTGACCCATGTCTCTGTCACAAACTGCTTCCAGTTCAGGAGCAGGGCCGGGTTTTCATCCGCGTCATGCACCGGAATCTGGCCAAAATCCGAATAGGTCTGAGACCAGTAACTGGTCCACCATTTCTGGTTCAGGTTTTGAATGGTGCCATATTTTTTCTCAAGCCATGCATGGAAGGCTTTATGGGCTTCCGGGTCAAAAGAGGGTTCCGCCAGTTCATTATCAATCTGCCACCCGACCACCGTCGGGTTATGCCCGTAGCGGACAGCCATCCGTTCCGCCAGATCATGCGTTAAGGCCCGATACCGCGCACTGATAAAGGAAAATTGCTGCCGGTTTCCGTGTTCATCCCGCACACCAGCGTTTGAAACACGCAAAGTGTCAGGATAGGCCTGCGTCAGCCATGCAGGAGGGGCAGCACTTGGGGTGCCCAGTAGCACTTTCATATGGTGGCGGGCGGCCAACGTAATGGCATGGTCCAGCCAGCCCCACTGCCAGTCTCCCTCACGCGGTTCCATCCGGCTCCACGCAAATTCACCAACGCGCACCAGATGGATGTGGGCCGCTTCCATCAGAGCCAGATCGTGCTCCCAGACCTCTTCCGGCCATTGCTCCGGATACCACGCAGCCCCCAGCAGAAGGTCCTGCGCGGCAGGCTGAGAGGGCGGCTGCGCTGCCAGAGCGAGGGAGGACGCGCCAGCAAACAGGCTGAGGGCTAGCCCGGCCCTGTATGCAGACTGGTTCATAAACTGGCGTACAAAATGGCGGGCATCCTGCTGGACGCGGCGCAAAAACCGCCGGGAGAGGGCGGTAGACGCAGCGGACAGGACTGTGGCTTTACGGGTCATATCGGTCATGATACGTATACGATAGACGAAAAGCGTCACGAAAAGCAAAGCCGGATTGTGCTTTCATAGCGCGCCGCAGCACGGACTTTATAGCAATGCGTCACACATTTTTCTGTATTGATGGACATACTGCCGGAAATCCTGTTCGCTTGATCAGCGGCGGGGCTCCCCTGCTGCGCGGGACTTCCATGGGGGAGCGCAGGCAGGACTTTCTGGAACGGTTTGACTGGATCCGTACAGGCCTGTGTTTTGAACCGCGCGGGCATGACATGATGTCTGGCGGGTTTCTGTATCCTCCCACCCGGCCAGATACAGATGCAGGCATCCTGTTTATTGAAACCAGCGGATGCCTGCCGATGTGTGGGCACGGCACAATCGGGCTGGTGACCTTCGGGCTGGAACATGGACTTCTGACACCGCGTGAACCCGGACGGCTGAAACTTGAAGTGCCCGCCGGGATTATTGACATTACGTATACGGAAGACAATGGCCGTGTGCGGAGCGTGGCGATCCGCAACGTGCCTGCCTATGTTGCCGCAACAGGTGTGCAGATTGACGTGCCGGGTCTTGGGCCGCTGACGGTAGATGTGGCCTATGGCGGGAATTTTTWCGCCATTGTGGAACCGCAGGGCGCTTTTGAAGGGCTGGATCAGCTCGGTGCCCGCCGTATTCTGGAACTAAGCCCGCTGGTGCGGGAGAAAATGCGTGAAGCCATCTGCCCGGTTCATCCGCTGGATGAGCGTATTCAGGGGGTCAGTCACGTTCTGTGGGTCGATCAGGGCACGACGGCTACTCAGGGCCGGAACGCGGTTTTCTATGGGGACCATGCCATTGACCGCAGCCCCTGTGGCACAGGGACGTCCGCCCGGCTGGCGCATCTGCACCATAAAGGGGCTCTGAAGGTGGGGGATGTTTTCACCCATGAAAGCTATATTCACAGCGCCTTTAAAGGGACAGTGGCGGAAGAAACGACTTTGGGCGTACACACCGCTATTGTTCCTATTATTGAAGGCAGTGCGATTTCTACAGGCTTCAATACCATCTGGATTGATGAAGAAGACAGATTCTGCCGGGGGTTTCAGGTTTCCTGATCAGGAAACCTGATTTTTCTACAGCGGGGGAAAAGCCTCTTATAACGAATTCAAAATAAAAACTGGATTGTGGATTTTAGGTGACAGATCGGGCGTGTTGCAACACACAGCCCCTGAAGCGTGCAGAGCCAGAAACTCTGCACGCTTTTTTGTTGAGAAAAGAAAAAAGATAGAAAATTCAGAAACATATTTTGTTTCCGATCAAAGGGGAGGGCTTTCCGGTTCAGTCGCCAGAGGTGATTTCAAGCATGGCCATTAAGGCACGCTCTCCAACAGAATACCGCGGAAAACTAATTCCGCTTTGACAATGGTATACGATATCTGATAGCGATTTTGATGTTCTCACCACTCCAGAGTGAGCGGAACACCGCTCAGAATTAAGGAACGCTGAAGGATGTCGTCTTTACCCCATCGCCTCACGCTCCTCGCTTTTTCGTCATCATTGTCTCTGGCAATCGGGTCCAGTGCGTATGCTCAGTCTGCGGTCGCCGCAGTAAAGGCCTCCTCGCATCAGGATCAAACCACGGCTGCGGCTGTGAAGAAGAAAAACGAGTCAGCCCGCGTTGTGCGTCGCACAGCGAAGAGTGCCGCAGCGCAGCCGGAAGTGCTTACCGTAACCGGTTCCGCTCTGTCTTCCGGCAAAAATCAGGACCCCAACCCGGTCCAGATCATCAGTTCCAGAGATATTCAGCAGACGTCTGCGGTGACGTTGGGGGATTATCTCCAGCGTCTGCCCTCCATGGGGTCTCAGGGGGCCAATAACACCACCACCAACGGCGGCCTTGGCATGTCCTGCCCGGACCTGCGGAACCTCGGCCCGAGCCGTGTGCTGGTTCTGGTGGATGGCAAGCGTCAGGTTGAAACCATGGGGCAGGGCAGTTCCTGCGTCGATCTGAACTCCATCCCGGTGGATCAGATTGCCTCTGTGGAAATTCTGAAAGACGGTGGCTCCGAACTCTATGGTGCGGACGCGGTTTCCGGCGTTATCAACATCAAGCTGAAGCATAATCTGACAACCGGCAGCATTCAGGTGCGCGGCGGGATCAGCAGCTATGGTGATGGTCAGTCTGGCAAGATTTCAGGCTTCAAAGGCTTCAATTTTGACCATGACCGCGGGAATATCAGCATCTTTGGTCAGTATATGACCACCAGCCCGATCTACCAGCGTGACCGCCAGTGGTCCCGTCTGCCGTGGAACGCCAACGTGGGCCCGGGTGACACTGTGCCGTACGGCAGTTCCGTTTCTACCGCGACGCGTGTGATGGTGCCGAACGCCGATGGCAGCACCACCAACCTTGTGAGCAACAACACGGGCGGTGGTGTAAACGGCTTCCACACTTTCGGGAATTCCGACCGCTACAATTTTGCGCGTGATGCGTCCATGACAAACTACCTGCAGAGCGGGAATTTGTCCGGGGATATGCATTACGATATCAACAAGCACTTCCAGCTTTATTCCAGCGTCCGCTATACGCACAAGGACGCCATGAATGAGATGGCGCCCAACCCGCTGACGGGTGCGTCTTACCCGTCCACCCTCAGCACGTCCTGGATCCTGCCGGCAGGCAACCCCTACAACGTCTGGGGTGAAGATGTTTCCATGTATAAGCGGATGGCCGATCTCGGTAACCGTGAATACAAGGAAGGGGTTGATACCTATCAGGTTATGGGCGGCATGAAGGGCCAGATTGTCGGGAACTGGCAGTATGACCTTTCCATGACGTACGGCTCTTCCGTCGCGACCATGACCACCGACAACATGACGAACTATCGCAATGCGATGAACGTGCTGGGCACACAGCAGGTTGATCCGTCTGATGCGAACAGTGCTGTTATTTACAACCCCTCGGTCTGTACGTCGTCACCGGGGTGTACGCTGATCAATCCGTTTGCGCCGCTCTCCCAGCAGGCAAAAGACTATATCGGGTACGCCCAGAACGATCACAGCTACTACCAGATGCGTGACTTCAATGCCCGCGTCTTTAACAACAAGCTTGTGAAACTGCCTTATGAACACGGCGGAAACGTCGGGATTGCCGGTGGCGTCGAGCACCGGAGCGAGCAGGCAAGTTATACGCCGGATGCGCTGGCAGCCAATGGGGATCTGGGCGGTGGCGCCACCTATACCGGCGGCGGCTACAACGTGACGGAAGTGTATCTGGAAGGCAAAATACCGCTGCTCCAGAACGCATTTCTTGCAAAAGACCTGACCATTGATGCGCAGGGCCGCTATTCACACTACAACACCTTTGGCAGTGCAGAAAACTGGAAGGTCGGTATTAACTGGGCTCCTGTTCAGGATATCCGCTTCCGTGCAACGCTGGGCACCTCTTTCCGTGCACCGAACATGTCTGAACTGTTTGGTGGTCAGTCTATTTCCTATAACCCGGGCACGGATCCCTGCGCACAGGCCACCAGCTATGGTGCGGCCAGCGCTGCCGTCACGTCCAAATGTCTCTCTCAGGGTGTCAATCCTGCAAACTTTGTGAACGTCAACAGCGGGCAGATCCCGACGCTGACGGGCGGTAACCCGAACCTCCAGCCTGAAATTGGCCGGACATACACAGTCGGCACGGTGATCACACCGCGCTGGGTGCCGGGCCTGATGGCCTCTGTTGAATACTGGCACTATACCGTGCAGCACATGATTAACACGCTGCCTGTGCAGTATGTGGCAGACCAGTGCTATACCGGGGCGGACCCGTCCTACTGCTCTCAGGTACAGCAGCGTTCCACCGCCGGGCAGCTCACGCAGGTGAGTGATCTGTATGCCAACGTCGGCGGCCTGCGCACGAACGGTATCGACTTTGACCTGAGCTACCACATTCAGGTGACGCCTCAGGACTCCTTCACGCTGGAAAACAACTTCCAGCAACTGGTGGGTTACCTCCAGCAGAACGAGCCCAACGGCCAGTGGAACAACTATGCAGGGCGTCTGTTCTATCAAAGCGGTTACGGGATGCCCCGCGTGCGTGACTACGCAACGATCACCTGGCACCATAACGACTTCAGCCTGCGTTACATGATGCACTATACGGGCGGGATGAAGTTTACCGATGGTTCAAGCGATCTGTCCTGCAAGGCGTATGTCTACTGCAAAGTGCCGGGTATTTTCTCGCATGACGTGACGGTCAGCTATCGTCTCAACCGCTGGAACTTTGAAGGGGGTGTCAACAACATTCTCGACAAGAAGCCGCCGTTTGTGCCGGATGGTGCAACCAACACGGCTCTGGCGATGTATTCCGATGAAATTATCGGCCGCTACGTGTTCCTTCAGGCGGGTGTTCAGTTCTGATTTGTAATGAAGTCCGGAACGACCTAAAGACATAAGAGGATGTGATTATGCCTGGCCCTGTGCCAGGCATAATTGTTTGTATGATTTGCAGGGAGACTAAGGGCGTGTTTTCACGATATTATCTGTCTGGTCTGGGGCTGGCCTGTGTGCTGGCGGCCAGCACGGCAAGCGGTGTGGCTCTTGCGGCATCCGTACCGGGAACGGCAAACCCTGCGCAGGCGGCCCCCTCCGCACCCTCCGCACCCTCCGCACCCTCTGCTAGCGCGGCTTTTGCCGCTTTGCTGGATGAAGAATGGCAGTATCAGCTCCGCTCTTCCCCTGAGCTTGCCACCACCATCGGGGATTATCGCTATAACAGCCAGTGGACGGACTATTCTCTCGAGCAGATTGCGAGAGATAAAGTTACGACAACATGGTTTTTGAAGCGGTTTGAAGCAGTAAATCCGGCTGCACTGACTGAGCAGGAGCAGATCAGCCGCGCGATGATGATCCGCCAGCTTCAGGACAAGCTGGATGGGTTTGCGCTCAAAACTTACGAACTGCCGATTGATCAGGTGCAGGGCGTGCAGTTGATGCTGCCGGGCTTTGTATCCTCCATCCCGTTTGAAACAGCCGCACAGTATCAGGATTATCTGGACCGTCTGCATGCGTTGCCCACAGTGCTGGCGCAGCTGAAAGTCCTTGCGCAGCAGGGGGTGAAGGACGGTCTGGTTCCGCCGCGCTATCTGCTGGAAAAAGTGGTGACGCAGCTCGAACAGGTTGCTGAACCAGCGGGTGTGAAAAATGTGTTTGGCCAGCCGGTGGAAACATTCCCCAAAGGAATTTCTCACGCGCAGCAGGTTCGCCTGAAGCAGGCTATTTTGAAAGCGGTTGATACCGAGGTGCGTCCGGCCTTTGCCAGCTTCGCGCAGTTTGTCAAAACGGATTATGTCCCGCACGGTCGCGAGCATGAAGGCATCTGGTCCCTGCCGAATGGCGATGCGCTGTATCGCTATGCCATCCGTGTGCAGACTACAAGTCCGATGGCACCGGAGGACATCCATCAGCTTGGCCTCCAGCAGGTGAGCAAGATTGAAGCGCAGATGACGGATATTGCCCACAAACTCGGCTTTGCCGATCTGGCGGCTCTCCGGGCGTCTGTGGCGCATGACCCGAAGCTGTACGCAAAATCCCGCGAGGAAATTCTGGAGAAATATCGCGGCTATATCGCGCAGATGTGGCCCGCGCTGCCGCGTATTTTTAACAAAATTCCCACCACAAAGCTGGAAGTCCGCTCGGTAGAAGCCTACCGCGAGGCAGATGCGGCGGGGGCCGAGTATCATCAGGGCACGCCGGATGGCTCGCGTCCGGGGATCGTGTTCGTCAATACAGGGGATTACGACAAGCGCGATCTCTATACGATTGAAGATACGGCGTATCATGAGGGTGTGCCGGGGCATCATTTCCAGATTTCTCTGGCGCAGGCCATGCCGCTGCCTGCGTTCCGTCAGCAGGGGGCCTATAACTCCTACGTGGAAGGCTGGGCGCTGTATGCGGAAGGTCTGGGGAAAGAACTTGGTTTTTATCAGGATCTCTACAGTGACTATGGCCGTCTGAACGGGGCGTTGCTGCGGGCGGATCGTCTGGTGCTGGATACCGGGGTGCATTACAAACACTGGACGCGCCAGCAGATGAGCGACTTCTTCCACGCGCATCCGCCGACCAGTGAGCCGGATATGCAGGCGGAAACAGACCGCTATGTTGCATGGCCGGGGCAGGCGCTGGGCTATATGCTGGGCCAGCAAACCATTCTGAAACTGCGTGAAAAAGCCAGAACCGAGCTCGGTTCCAAGTTCGATATCAAGGCGTTCCACGACGTTATTCTGGGGAACGGGGCAATGCCGCTCGACCTGATGTCTGATCTGGTTGAAAAATGGATTGCAAAAACCAAAGCATCCTGAGCGACGCGCGGTTTTTTACGCCTTTCTGGTAGCGGCAGACGGGAGACCGGGCCGCTGCCGGAAAATTCTGCTGGCCTCCGGGCGTTGTGCTGCATAAGTTGCGCGCATGTTCAGGTGCCGTGTTCTTCCGTCTCTCACTCTGAAATCCTGCCTTTCTGGCGGGTGCGTTCCGCGTGCCCGGAGGGAAGGCTGAGATGTCTCTGGAAAATCTTGCCAGAACACTGGAAGGGTCAGGGGCGTATCGTGTGCTGCGTCGTCTGCGCCCGCACTGGCTGGAGACAATGCCCGAAGGCCGCCGCGTGCGCAAAGGTCTGTTTCTGGACCTTGAGACCACAGGACTGGACGCGGCGCTGGACGAAATTATTGAAATCGGGATGGTGCCGTTTGCCTACACGCTGGATGGCGGGCTGATTGGCGTTCTGCCAGCGTTCAGCCGCCTGCGTGAGCCCTCAGTCCCGGTGCCGCAGCGGGTGACGGAGCTGACCGGCCTGACGCAGGAGCAACTGGCCGGGCACAGCATCACCCCGGAAGAGGTCTCGGCTTTTGCGGCAGATGCTTCTCTGATCATCGCGCATAATGCCGCATTTGACCGGCCGTTTATTGAGGCCTTTTGTCCGGCTTTTGCCGAAAAGCCGTGGGCCTGCTCCATGGCGGATGTACCCTGGGATGCGGCCGGGTTTGAAGGCCGGAAACTCGGCTATCTTGCCATGCAGGCCGGGTTCTTTTTTGACGGGCACCGCGCAGCGGATGATTGTCTGGCGAGCCTTGCTCTTCTGGGCTACAGAGGCTTTCCCGAAGGGCGCACGGCTTTGTCTTTCCTGCTGGACCGGGCACGCGCGGTCTGGGTGCGGATCTGGGCGACACAGGCCCCGTTTGAAAGCAAGGAGACGCTGAAAGCCCGTGGCTACCGCTGGAATGACGGGATGGATGGGCGGCCCAAAGCATGGTTTATCGACCTGCCCCCTGAAAAAAGGGAAGAGGAAGAGGCCTTTTTGCGGGATGAAATTTACCGGCGGGATATTGAGCTTACTGTGAGCACGATAAAAGCCACTGACCGCTTTACAAGCCGGGTTTAGGGATAACGTGCCGAAGATTTTCTGGAGTGTGACGGGGCTGCTCTGTCTGCCCTTTGGAGCACTATTGACTGCGGCAGAGGCGGCAACCTGCCCGGATCTGTTTGCAAAAGGTGTGCCTCCAGCGGTTCTTTCTGAAACCGTGCGGGGCGGGACGGTTATGCTGTGTAATGATCAGTATGCCGTGCTGGCATCAGAACAGACACGCGGGCCGCTCTGGTCCGCGGAAGATCTGACGGAAGAAAATCTGGAAATTGCAGACCGGATGCAGCGGCATGACAGTTTTCAGCCGGATACCCGTCTGCCGCTGCCCATGCAGGCCTTTACGTCTGATTACACCCGCTCACATTATGATCGTGGGCACATGACGCCTAGCGGGGATGCCGCTGGCGCCGCAGCCCAGAAGCAAAGCTTTCTGCTTTCCAACATTGTGCCACAAACCCCGGAGCTGAACCGCGGCCCGTGGGAAGGGGTGGAAAGTGCGGTGCGCGGCTGGGCGCGGGAGGAGGGCGAAATTTTTGTAGTCACCGGGCCGGGCTATGATCCGGACCAGAGCCAGACGATTGGCACCCACCATATCCCTATTCCAGCCGTAACATGGAAAGCGGTGTACGACCCGGCAGGGAATGGCACGGGGGCTTATGTCTGCCTGAATACTGCCCATCCGTCCTGCCGGATTACCAGCGTGGCGATGCTGACCCGGCTGGTGAATATCGACCCGTTTCCTGCCCTGCCTGCAAGCATGAAGGACCATGTGGCAGGGATGCCGCCCATCCGGGAGAGTCCGTATGCTCTGGCAAAGCAGGACCGCACCCGCAAGCTGTTGAAGGAATGGGGGAAGAAAGCGGCGCAGAAGGCTCTGCGGGCGCTCGTAAAGTCTCTGGTGCCGTAGGAGTGTCGGGTTTCAGGGGGCCGGGCGCGGAGCCAGAACGCGGCAGGCCGCCAGATCCCACGCGGCACACCCGACAGATTTGAAAAAGACAGGTCGCCCTGCGGGGGGAGAATTACGCAGGGCAGAGGCCAGTGGCCGCACGGTTTTCCAGTCAATCCCGGCCTGAATCAGATCCCCTGCTTCCCCCGGTGCGCCAATCGGATCATCCACATAGACAACGCTGTTCCGGACGATAGTCGGCCCGACTTCAATCATATCCGGCTGAAAGGCCCCCACGCCGATAACCAGACACGCTGGGTCTGGGGGGCCGTCATATAAAATCTCCCGGCTGCTGGTTACGGTCAGGACGACGTCAAAAGGCGGCTCGTCCGGCTGTTCGGGCCGGATGGCTAACGGCAGATCTGCCTGTTGCTGGCAGAAGGCAGCCGCACCTTCCGGGCTGCGGGCGCGTACAACAAGCGTGATGTGTGGATAGAGCGCAGCAAAGGCCTCACAATGGGCCCGCGCCTGTGTGCCGGTGCCGATCATCAGCACACGACGGACGGGACCTCTGGCCAGAAGCCGGATACCCAGCAGGCTGACGGCTGACGTGCGGCGCATGGTAACGGTCGGTCCGTCCAGAGAAAAAAGCAGTTCTCCGGTGTGGGCGCTCGCGCAGGTGACCTGCCCCTGAATGGTCGGCCGGGACGTGCCTGCGTTGTCCGGGCAGAGTGTCAGCAACTTGGTAACCAGAAGATCCTGACTGACAGAGGGCATGTTCAGCAAAAGCGTGGAACTGTGCGGAGTAGGCGTAATGCTGCGTTCGGGGCATATCACAGCCCCCTTCGCATAGGCCTGAACGGTCTGTGCCAGTGCCTCGACCAGATCAGGAAAGGGAAGGGCTTCACGCGTCTGGGTGGCGGAATAATGCTTCATCAGTCAAACAGGCCAGCAGGAGGGGGCAGGAACGCTTAGCGGTCAATATGCCCCAGATCCTGCTGGGGTGAAATAATATCCCGCACTTTCTGTTTCAGTTCTTTGGGGCCGGGAAAGCCTCCGTCACGCTTGCGTTCCCAGATCAGATGATCATCCACATGGATTTCAAACCGGCCCCCGCTTTCGGGCACCAGCGTGACGCCGCCCAGTGCGTCTCCAAAAGTGGACAGCAGTTCCTGAGCCATCCACGCCGCCCGCAAAAGCCAGTTGCATTGTGTACAGTAATAAAGGGTGATGCGCGGCTTGCTGTGCGTCATGCCGGGTTCTCTTTTTGAAATAGGGGGACGCGTGTCCCGTCTTTCATGCCATGTCTCACAGGTCTTTGCCAGACGGGAGACATGGCGGATTACAGGCGGTCTGCTGGTGCGGCCATATCAGATTATGAGAGCCGTGCCAGGTTTACGCCTGCGGGCAAGAGGTTATTCCGGTATTTTTGTGATCTCTTCAGCCGCAGTGGTGAGGATCTGGGTGATACGTTTAAGGGCTTCGGGTGAGCAGCCCCGTTTGCGCATCATTGCCTGTTTGAGGGCATGCCGAGCCTGATGCAGGGCATCGGCGGCTTCCGGGTCGACCGCGTTCACACCGGCAAAGGCTTCCCGCACTTCACTCATACGGCTGCCGATGCGGGCCAGTGTTTCCAGAATCCCATCGGCCTGTTCCCGGTTTTTTTCCAGAAAGGCGCGTCCTTCATCTGTCAGGCTATACAGCTTGCGGTTGCCCTGCTGCGTGACGGAGGTGTGGTCAATTTCTTCCAGATAGGTGAGGGCCGGGTACACCATGCCGGGGCTTGGAGCATAAAAGCCGCCGGATTTTTCTTCCAGCAGACGAATGAGTTCATACCCATGCGCGGGCTGGTCCGCCAGCAGGGCGAGCAGGATAAGCTGGAGTTCCTCCGAGCTGAGCTTGCGGCCTCTGGGGAAGTCTCCCCCGCCGGGGCCGCGTCCAAACCCGCGCCCGAAACCACGGCCAAAGCCGCGACCCCCGGCAGGGTGTCCGCCGCGCGGTCCTGCGGCATAGTGAGAGTGATGGAAAGGGTGAGTGTGTTTTTCTGTGTTCATCATGTCTTACGATATAAATATCTTAAGATATATTTCAAGACTTATTTTTAGATTTAATTCTCAGACCGTATCCGGCTTGTGCAGAATGATGGCTTGATCTGGCTTTCACTCTCTCGCATCATTAAAAAATGTGTAGCAGATCAAGCTTTTATCCGGCTGGCGCGGCAGGACTGGCGCTTGTGGGGTTTCTCTCAGCTCCGTCAGCTTTCGCGCAGGGCGCAGCAGGCGTTGAGCCGTCTCCAGCCGAGCAGGCCCTTATCAACCGTCAGATTGCGGCGATCCGGAGTCCGCAGGATCGCACTGCGGTACAGAACCAGAGTCTGGTCTGGAAAATGACGACCTTCCTCTGCCAGAAAGCTGCCCGTGCGCCGCTGAAGCGGCTGGGCGCGGGAGACCGGTTCTTTTTGCAGGATGATCAGCCGGGCAGTCAGGTGCTGGTCAGCCCGTCTCTACTTGAAGGGCGTGGGCAGTTCCGGCACGCGGACGGCATAAGCTGGACGTCTTTCAGATGGTCCTGCCATCTCAACCCCAAGACCGCAGCAGTGCAGCGTTTTGAGGCAACGCCTTTTACGCGCACGGAGGCTGCGGCTGCGCCGTCACCCCCTGCCGGGCAGGTTCCTGCCTGCCAGCCCGCGCAGATGGATGTCACGCTGGACAGCCGGAATGGCGCGTTTGATGGCATGTCCCAGTCTGGCACAGTGCTTGTTGTCAAAAATACAGGTCCTGCCGCCTGCATCATGCCGCCGGTGCCACTGGTGCAGTTTCAGGACGCAGCGGGGAAAAAACTTCCGGCGTTCAGGCGGGAGAGCGTGCCGTCCCGCAGGCCCGGCCCGCACGGGGCCAGTGCCCGGCAGCATGTTGTCCCCGTTCACATGGAAGCAGGCGATGTCAGAGAGGCGACACTGCACTGGGTCTCGGGGGAGGTGTTTGATGACAGCCATAACTGTGTGCGCCCTGCGCAGCTTGTGCTGAAGGTCGGGCAGGGGGAGAAAAAGGTGCCCTTTAAAGGCCAGATCTGTGCGCCTGCCGGGTCCCCTCAGAGTTTTGACCAGAGCCCCTTACAGGCGCATACGGATGCGCAGTAACTCTCTGAAAAGGCTGACTGTGCGAGGTATGCGGTGTTTCTGCGGCAACTGACTTATCTGATTGCGCTGGACCGGTGCCGTCACTTCTCGCGTGCGGCGGAAAGCTGCGGGGTGTCTCAGCCAGCTTTATCCGCCGGCATCAGGCAGCTTGAAAACGAGCTGGGCATCACCATCATTCAGCGCAACCGGCGCTTTTATGGCCTGACGGAAGAAGGCAAGCGCGTCCTGCTCTGGGCGCGGCAGACACTGGCCGCGCTGGATGGCCTGAAGCAGGAAGCCGCTTTTGCACAGGATATTGCCGGTGGCTCTCTTTCCATTGGCGTCATGCCGCCTGCCATACAGGTTGTGCCCCTTCTGTTGGAAAGCTTCCGCACGGCCGTGCCTGCACTGCATGTGGACGTGAAGGTCTATTCCAGCACAGATATTACACGCATGCTGCGGGAGCATCATCTGCAATTGGGGATTATGTATCTGGACCAGTTGCCGGGGGATGGCGTGTTTGAATCCCGTGCGCTCTATGCGGAGCAGCATGTGCTGGCAGCGGCTGGCTCTGTTCAGCTCCCGGCGGGCAAGGATTGCAGCTGGGAGGAGCTTGCAGCCCTGCCGCTTTGTCTGCTCAGCCGCAATATGCGCAGCCGGCAACTGGTGGATGCCGGGTTCAGGGATGCTGGCGTGACCCCGACCGTTATGCTGGAAACCGATGCGCTGGAACTGCTGCATGCAGAACTGCTGGGCGGGCGTCTGGCAAGTATCCTGCCGGTGGCGGCGTTGCCTGAGCGTGTCGGGCTTTCAGGCCTCCAGCTCCGGCGCATCAGCGGTTGTGCCTCGCCCGATGTCGGGCTGGTGCGGCTGAGCCAGCCCAATACCAGCAAGCTGCTGACGCGCCTTTGGGATGTTGCGCAGACACTCAGCATGGCAGACATTTATCTGGTCTGATAAGCAGGCTTTATAAGTTTATCATTACAAACATTTGGACGAAGGCCCCCGGTTTTTCGCATTGTCCCGCATCGTGCAGGAGGGGGTGCCATGCGCCGGGATAATGTGATGATGGCTCAGAGCATGGCCGGGCCGGAGGGAGGTCTGCTGGGCAGACTGCTCCGGGGCAGCCAGCGTGCCCCCCTGCGCAGCAGGCTGAGCTGGCTGCTTGAACCCTCAGCCATGGATCTAGTCTTTGCTGTCCGGTCCTCTCTGGCGGCTGTTCTCTCTCTGCTGATCGCTATGGGGATGGAGCTGGACAGTCCGCAGTGGGCACCGCTGACGGTCTGGGTTGTCGCGCAGTCCTCGCGTGGGGAAAGTCTGGCCAAGGCCCGGTGGCGTATTGCGGGGACAGTGCTGGGCTGTTGCATTGGTGTGGCCCTGATTGCGGCCTTCCCACAGGCATCAGCCCTGTTTTTTTGTAGCCTCGCGCTGTGGATCGGTCTCTGCTGCGGCGGGGCCACCTTTCTGGAAAGTTACCGGGCCTACGGCTTAGTGCTGACAGGCTTTACCTCTGCGATTGTGGCCACCGGGGCCATTGCACAGCCAGACGAGGTATTTGATATCGCCATGGCGCGCGGCACCTACATTATTCTGGGTGTAGTGTGTGAGGCTCTTCTGGCCGTGCTGTTTATGCCAACCCTGCAAACACAGGCCCGCAAACGGCTGCTGGACCGGCTGAATGGGGCGTTTCAGACTGTGCGGCAGGTCGTGTCCGATCTGGTCAGCGGGCGTGCAGATGCCCAGACACAGGGGCAGGTGCTGACAGACTTAATGGCGGCCAATGCCCGTATTGAATTTGATGCGCTGGAAATGGGGCCACGCACCCATGCGGCGGACCACGCACATGCAGCCGTTGCCGCCATGATGATGGTGCTGGCCCGCGCACGCGGTGTTGCGCTACTGGAACGCAACGCGCAGGCCGGGCAGGAGGAGGTGCCGCTCCCGGCCTCCCTTTATGGGGATTACGATGTGGCGCGCCAGCATATTGACGCCTGCGCACATCCAGAACGTGGAGACCGCTTTCGTTTTAAAATGACGTCCCGCCGTCATGCGCTGGAAGCCGTTGAAAATGGCGTGCGCGCCTGTTTTGGTATTCTGGCAGGGTGGCTGGTCTGGGAGGTTACGGGCTGGCCTGCGGGGGCGGGATTTATTTCCTTTGTGGCGCTTGTTTATGGCCTGCTGGCTACGCGTGAAAATCCTGTTCTCGCCTCCACCCCGTTCCTGAAAGGCGCCTTATGGTGTGCTTTTGCTGCGGCTATTTATGCGTTCTGGATTATGCCTGCGGTTACGGCCCCCGAAGTCCTGATTGTGATGCTGATGCTTGTCATGACTATTGGCGGGCTTGCGGCCCGTAAACCGGCAACGGCGGGTTATGCGTTTTCCTTCAACATGTTTTTGCCGGTCCTGATTGACCCCGGGAACCAGAGCCGCTTTTCTGAAGTGGCTTTTCTGAACAACGCTCTGGCTTTTCTGGTCGCGGTGACGTTTGTGGGCTGGACGTATCGCCTTGTGCTGCCCTTCCGTGTGGACTCTCACATGCGGCGCACGGAACGGTGGGTGGCGCAGCGGCTGAAAGCTCTGGCGGCTCCCGGCAGCAGAGTGACGGTGCATCAGTGGCTTTCAGAAAATGCATCCAGCCTTGTGCGTATTTTACGGAACGCGCAGGGCGTGCCGCAGCCAGTCCGGCTGGCTTATATGCAGATGCAGTTTCGCGCCATGACGATGGGCATGCATATTGTCTTTTTGCGGGATGTCGCGAAGGACCCCGTTCTGCCGCAAGGCGCGCGGCGGGGGCTTTTGGTATTTTTGCGGAAGTGGGGGCAGACAGGTGCGGATGCCACGGCATGGGCTGCGGTGACGGAAGGATGGTTGCTGCGCCAGAGGTCGGGCGCTCCGTTTGAAGTACAGGAGATACTCCAGAAGGCCGCAACCAGCCTGCGTATTCTTGCCGCTGAGCGCCGGGATGGTGGCTTGTCCTGAAAGCGGGTGTGTTGCTTGAGAAGGTTGGCTGCTGCACAGGCGGCCCTGCCGCAGGAAGATTTTGTAAAAAAACGGGGAAGGTGCCATTTTCTGCTGGTGCACACGGTGCAGGCAGAAAGGGTGAGCCTCGTGAACGTCAGAAAAACTGGTAAAAAAGGTCTTGTTTTTAAAGCTCTGGCCGGGCTGGAACTAGCGTTTGTTGCGCTGGAAATTGTGGGCGCCGGGGGTGTATGGACGGCACAGTCCGCAACCGCTGGCACCTTGACTATTCCGTTGCACCCGGCCGCACAGGTGCAGAAAACCAGCACCGTTTATCGCTGCTCCGGCGCGCAGGATCTGCTTGATAAACTTCCCAAACCGTTTGTGTCCGTCACGTATCTGAACGCAGGTGCCGTCAGTCTCGCCGTGTTGCAGGTGGAAGGGGAAACGCAGGTTTTCTCGAACGTGATTGCCGCATCCGGAGCGCGCTACACCGCAAACCGTTTTGAATGGTGGAGCAAAGGGGACACGGCGTTTTTCTCGGAAGTGGGGCTGGAGGCCACCAGGCCGCTGACCTGTGAGGCCACTCATCCGGCATCTGCGCGTCATACGCGCTGAGTGATGCTCTTTCTTGAAAAAGGCAGCCGGAGTTTCCTGCATGACCGACAACTTGGCTGCTCTCTGGCGCTTGTTGCCGGGGCGGTCAATGTTGCTGGCTTTTTAAGCGTCGGGTCCTACTGTGCCAACATGACGGGGAATGTTACGGCCTTTGCTATCGGGCTGCAAAAAGGGCAGGCAGAGGTTGTGCTGACCTGTCTGGCCTTGATTGTCAGCTTTTTTGCAGGCGCAATGCTGTGTACGTTTCTGGTCAATGCCGGGCGCAGGCATGGGCAAAAAGCCATTTATGCCTATAGCATCCTGCTGGAGGGGGTCTTGCTGGCCTCTCTTGATCTGGTGCAGCTTTTCTGGCTGCCGCCGTCCGGCCATAACGTTCTGCCGCCACTGGGGCTGAGTTTCCTGATGGGGCTGCAAAATGCCACAGTGACCCGTATCTCGGGGTCTGTCGTCCGTACGACGCATGTCACGGGTATGATTACCGATCTGGGCATAGAGCTGGCAGACTGGTTTGATGCGTTACGGCATCCGGTCGATCCGGACCAGCATGCGCGCACAGTGCAACGGCTGCGTCTGCACAGCAAAATTATTGCCTGCTTTATCGGGGGCGGCATGGCCGGAGCTTTTGGCTATACGCTCTGGCCCGCGCTCTTTCTGCTGGGGGTCGGGCTTGTGCTGATAGCCCTTGCCTTACCCGGCATTCTGGCCAATGCGCGCCCGGTAACGGCTTCCGGGCGCTCTGCCTCTGAATAACTGGCCCCGGAGAGGCCGGGTTATTTCAGAAAACCGACGATTTTTTCGGCCTCAGAAACAATAGGCTCCGCAATGGCCTGTGCACGCTGAGCACCGGAGCGCAGCACGCTGGCCAGATGTGCTTCATCCTGCATCAGGCGGGTCGTTTCCTGTGCGATGGGGGCAATGGCGCTCACCACCACGTCTGTCAGAGCCTGTTTGAAGGGGCCGAACCCTTCGCCCTCGTGCTGTGCCAGAACCGCATCCACGCTCAGATCGGCAAGGGCTGCGTAAATGGTGACCAGATTTCTGGCTTCCGGGCGGTCAGCCAGTCCGGCTGCGTCTGCGGGCAGAACGCCGGTGTCTGTTTTGGCGCGGCGGATTTTCAGGGCAATCGTATCCGCATCATCCGTCAGTTCAATCCGGCTCTGGGCGGAGGGATCAGATTTTGACATTTTCTTGGTGCCGTCGCGCAGGCTCATTACACGCGCCGCGGCAGGCGGGATCAGGGCTTCCACAGCCGGGAAGAACTCAACCCCGTAGTCATGATTAAACTTCTGGGCGATATCATTCGCCAGTTCCAGATGCTGTTTCTGGTCTTCCCCAACCGGCACGCGGGTTGCTTTATAGGCCAGAATATCCGCCGCCATCAGGCTGGGATAAACATACAGGCCAGCGGAATGATTTTCCCGGTCCTTCCCGGCTTTATCCTTGAACTGCGTCATACGGTTGAGCCAGCCCAGCCGGGTCACGCAGTTGAAAATCCATGCCAGACGCGCATGGGCGGACACAGCGGACTGGTTAAACAGAATGTGCTTCTTGGCATCAATGCCCGCAGCCAGAAGGATGGCGGCCTGTGTCAGCGTCTGGGTGCGCAGTTTTTCCGGGTCCTGCCACACTGTAATGGCGTGCATGTCCACAAGGCAGAAAACGCACTCATGGTCAGCCTGAAGGTTCACCCAGTTGCGGATGGCACCCAGATAATTACCAAGCTGCGGAATACCAGAGGGCTGAATACCGGAAAAAATACGTTGCATAAGATTACTCAGTGCCTGCGTCAGGAAGAGGAAAAATTCAGGGGAGGGGCGCTTTACGGTCCAGCTCTTCCCGCTCCTGTGCGACCATACCAGCCGACTTCCGGGTGGTCCGTGCGGCGGCTACATCTGCTGCTGTAATGTGCGGGGCGGGGCTGGTCTGCCCGCGGGAGGAGAGCCATGTCAGAATCTGCGCCACCTGTTCATCCTTCAGGTAACGGAAGGGGGGCATTTCTGCCTCGTAAGGCTGGCCGTTGGCTTTAATCGGGCCGCTGACGCCGTTCATCAGCACATCCGCCAGATATTTCCGGCCTTCCGGTGTGCTGGCAATCCGGTCAACCCGCCCGACAAGCGGGGGAACCGCCCCCGGCATACCATCGCCGCCGTGATGGCAGATGCCGCAATTTGTCCCATACAGACCGGCACCGCTTTTAGGCGTACAGGCTGTCAGGCAAAGCGTAGCTCCGGCTGCGGCAAGGAGCCGGGGGTAAAGCCGTCTGAAAAACGTCATGATGTTCAAAATACCTTGCCGGCTCCACAAGGGAGCCGGTTGTGGTCGTCTTCCGGATTAGCGTGCGGAGGTAACACCCAGCAGCTGGATGCGGAAGATCAGCGGGCTATCGGCCGGAATAACACCCATAGCCTTATGGCCATATCCCAGTTCGGGCGGAACGTAGAGCATCCAGGTATCGCCTACATGCATCATCGGCAGGGCTTCCATCCAGCCTTTCACAAGGCCTTCAAGCGGCATCTGCATATAAGCGCCGTCCCCGTGCTGTTCGGAGCTGTCAAAAATGGACCCATCCGGCAGACGGCCTTCATAGATCAGCATCATGACGTCACCCGGGCGCGGCTGGTCAGCATCTTTCTTGCCGGATTGCAGAACCTTGTAAGCCAGCCCGTCCTTCAGCACCGTGACACCGGGCTGGCTGCGCAGCTTGTCAAGCTGCTGCATCGGGGTCAGCTCAGGTTCATCCTGCTTGTGGGAACCGCAGGCCGTAAGGGAAACGGCCATGCTGGCCGCAAGCAGATAGGGGGTGATGGAGAAACGACGGGTCATGGTCCTCTCGGTAATTCAGAAAGAATGACAGATGTCCAAAAGCTCAGAGTGTGCCGCCATTACGGCCAATCTGCGCTCCCAGTCTCAGACGCAGCGCGTTGAGTTTGATAAAGCCCTGTGCGTCTGCCTGATTATACGCACCTTCATCATCTTCAAACGTCACGACACGGGTATCATACAGGCTATTGGGGCTTTCGCGACCAACGCAAATCACATTACCCTTATAAAGTTTGAGGCGCACCCGGCCGGAAACGGACTGCTGGGACGCATCAATCAGAGCCTGCAACATGCGGCGTTCCGGGGAGAACCACAGGCCATTATACAGGATGCTGGCATAGCGCGGCATCAGGCTGTCTTTCAGGTGCATCGCCTCGCGGTCCAGCGTGATAGACTCAATGCTGCGGTGCGCCGTCAGCAGGATGGTGCCGCCGGGTGTTTCATAAATGCCGCGGGACTTCATGCCCACAAAGCGGTTTTCCACCAGATCCAGACGGCCGATGCCGTTGGCTTTGCCCAGTTCGTTCAGGCGTGTGAGCAGCGTTGCCGGAGACATGGCAACACCATTGATGGCCACCGGGTCCCCGCTGACAAAGTCAATGGTAATTTCTGTCGCAACGTCCGGCGCAGCTTCCGGGGAGATGGTGCGCTGGAAAACAATTTCTTCCGGTGCAATGGCCGGGTCTTCCAGCAGCTTGCCCTCGGATGAAGAGTGCAGCAGGTTCGCATCCACAGAGAACGGCGCTTCACCACGCTTGTCCTTGGCGATGGGGATCTGGTTTTCTTCCGCAAAGGACAGCAGACGGGTGCGGGATGTCAGGCCCCACTCACGCCAGGGGGCGATGACCGTGATATCCGGCTGCAGGGCATAATAGGCCAGCTCGAAGCGAACCTGATCATTGCCTTTGCCGGTTGCGCCATGGGCAACGGCATCCGCGCCGACTTCACGCGCAATTTCAATCTGGCGCTGTGCAATCAGGGGGCGGGCAATAGAGGTGCCCAGCAGATACTGGCCTTCATACAGCGTATTGGCCCGGAACATGGGGAACACGAAGTCTTTGACGAAGGTTTCACGCAGATCTTCGACAAAGATATCCTTCACGCCGAACATTTCGGCTTTCTTGCGGGCGGGTTCAAGTTCTTCGCCCTGACCAAGGTCAGCGGTAAAGGTGACGACCTCACACCCGTAAGTCTTCTGCAGCCAGCGCAGGATGACGGACGTATCAAGGCCACCGGAATAAGCCAGCACAACCTTTTTGACATCTTTTCTGGCGGCAGTAGAGGCCATGAGGCGGGTCTCCTGAATCTGGTAAAATGAATAAAGTTCGAACAGTGTCCTAGCACCAGCGCGGGAAGGGAGCCAGAGCCCATCCCCCGTTGAGTGCGGTCTGATAAAGAAAAATCAGCTTTGCGAGGCGCGGACGCGCTCACTTTCGGTTTTAAGCTGCCCGCAGGCGGCCAGAATATCCCGCCCGCGGGGGGCGCGGATGGGGGATGCAAAGCCTGCGGCCATGATGATCTCCGCAAACTTGTTCTGCTGTTCCCGCGTGGAAGGGCGGTAGGCGCTGCCCGGCCAGGGGTTGAAGGGAATGAGGTTGACCTTGGCGGGGATGCCGGAAATCAGGCGCACAAGCTCACGCGCATCGGCCTCACTGTCATTCACGCCACGCAGCATGATGTATTCAAACGTGATGCGGCGCGCATTGCTGGCTGCCGGGTAGCGGCGGCAGGCGGCAAGAACCTCTTCAATGGGGTATTTGCGGTTGAGCGGCACAATTTCATCCCGCAGGTCATTGCGCACGGCATGCAGGGAAACGGCGAGGTTGATCCCAAGCTCATCCCCACACCGGTCCATCAGCGGTACAACGCCGGAGGTGGAAAGCGTTATGCGGCGGCGGGAGAGGCCAATGCCTTCTCCATCCATAATAATCCGCATGGCTTTGGCAATGTTTTCGTAATTATAGAGCGGCTCACCCATGCCCATCAGCACAATGGTGGAGAGCAGGCGGGGCGTATCCCCCTTGGGGCTCGGCCATTCGTGGTAGGAATCCCGTGCGGCCATAAACTGGCCCACAATTTCCGCAGCGCCAAGGTTACGCACCAGTTTCTGGGTGCCGGTATGGCAGAATGTGCAGGAGAGCGTGCAGCCAACCTGTGAGGAGATGCACACAGCGCCCCGGTCTTCCCGCCGGTCTGGGATATAGACCGTCTCGGCTTCCTGCCCATCACGGAACCGGAAAAGAAACTTCCGTGTTTCATCTGTAGACGTCTGAACCGTAGTGGCTTCCGGGCGGCCCACAACAAACCGTTCCGCCAGCTTTTGCTGGAGCGGTTTGGCAATGCTGCTCATCTGCGTAAAATCCGTCACGCCCTGATGATAGATCCAGTGCCAGAGCTGTTTGGTCCGGAAAGGCTTTTCCCCGATTTCAACCAGAATATCGGTGATTTCTTCACGCGTCAGCCCGACCAGATCACGCCGCCCGTCCGGCAGCATGGCGGGAGGCGGGCTGAACAGCGCGGCTTTTGCCAGAATACGGGTCCGTTCCTCCGCATTGAGGGCCGCTGCCGCCTCTGCATCGTGCGACGGTGTGAAAGGAGCAGAATTACCTGAAGACATGAACGGAGCCACTACTGGAAGGGGAGAAAAAGCCCTTATAACAGAGAAGGGCCCGGCAGACACCGGACCCCTGAGAAATAATCCTGATCTTTCTGCGCCCGGTTACGGGGTATGGGCCGCACCGGACTGGGATGGCGTGTTTTGCAACCCGGCGCGCAGCCATGCCGCGATATTGGTTTTGGCGGGATCAATACCGCCCAGAATCGCGCTGATGGTCTGTGCCGAATACGCATCCGGCGTAGTATCGGCTGAAACCGGAAAAGACGGGCGGGGGATATCAAACGTCATGGCAGGCTGTTCTGCCTCGGTCGCGCCGCCTGCGGCACTGGCCTGCTGGAGCCCGTCAGACTGAATATTGGCCACAACAGAAAGATGGTCTGCATCCGGATGCAGGCCGAAATACAGGTAAGCGTAGGAGGCTGCGGCCGAAAGCACGTCGCGCATGGCAATGCGATAACGGTTGTTTCCGTCAGACGGCATGGCGCTGGCATGGAGCGTTGCCGGGTCTGCGGAAATAACCAGCGTCTGGTTTTTCAGGTCATCCTGAAGTGTCAGCCCGTCCTGTTCATAACCACGCAGCAGAGAACTGCCTGCTTCCGTCACGCTTTCCTGCACGGCAGGCGTGCTGGCAGCAGCGTTATAGGGACGGGGCGCAGCCCCGGCACCACCAGTGATGCCAAGCAGACCGGTTGTAACACCAAGCATCATGATGAGTTTACGCATAAGCGGCATGCTTCCTTAATTTTTCTATGAAGACGTGTTATTACTGAAGAATATGGCAGAAAAAGTGACAATTCGTCACGTTTTTACCGAAGTGACAGTAATAAAAAATCTTTTAAGGATCTGCTTTTGCGGGAGCCGGTAAGTCTAAAAGACTTTTTAAACAGTAACAGGCACCCGTTGCGCAGCAATCAGGAACTCCCGGTTCCCTTCCGGCCCGGTAATCGGACTGGCTTCGATGCCCAGCACAGACCAGCCGGGCAGGGTGCTCCACCAGTCATGGATCATCTGGCAGACACTCTCATGCACAAGCGGGTCACGCACCACACCTTTAGCACCAATCTGCTCACGGCCTGCTTCAAACTGAGGTTTGATCAGAGCGACAGCCCACGCATCATCCGCTGCTAAGGATAGGGCTGCGGGCAGAACAGTCCGCAAGCCGATAAAGCTGGCATCACAAACAATGGCGGACGGGGCCTGTGGGATCAGCGTGCGGTCCAGATGCCGGGCGTTGCATTTTTCCATGACGGTGACGCGCGGGTCAGACCGCAATTTCCAGGCCAGTTGTCCGTGGCCCACATCTACAGCGTAGACACTGCGCGCTCCGTTGGTCAGCAGGACATCGGTAAAGCCGCCTGTTGAGGCGCCGACATCCAGACAGACCCGGTCCTGTGCAGAAAGATTAAAATGCGTCAGCGCGTGGGCCAGTTTGCACCCGCCACGGGAAACCCACGGATGCTCCTGCCCACGCACGTCCAGAGGTGCGTCCTCAGCAAGCTGGTCGCCTGCTTTTGCAACGCGTTTTTCCCCTGTGAACACAAGCCCGGCCATAATCAGGGCCTGAGCTTTTGTTCTGCTTTCAACCAGCCCCCGGTCAACAAGCATCTGGTCAACACGACGGCGTGCCATCAGATCAGGCCGTCTGCTCCGTCAGAGCCACACCCAGCGCGCTGAGAGCGGTTTTGACGATGAAGGGTGCTGTGAGTCCGGCCTGCTCGTACTGAGCCTCCTGCGTGTTATGGTCGATGAAGATATCGGGCAGGGTCATGGGGCGGAAGCGGACATGGTCCAGCAGGCCGGTATGGGCCAGATGCTGGCCCACCTGCGCGCCAAAGCCGCCAATGGAGCCTTCTTCCAGCGTGATCAGCACCGCGTGGTTGCGGGCCAGATTTTCCACCAGAGCCGTATCAATCGGCTTGGCAAAGCGGGCATCCGCCACAGTCGGGGCCAGCCCCTGTGCGGCCAGCATGTCTGCTGCCTTCAAGGCTTCCGCCAGACGCGGGCCAAGCGAGAGGATGGCAATGCCGCCTTTCTCCGCTCCGGCCTGACGGCCCATTTCGCGGATAATCTGGCCCTTGCCGATTTCCAGAACCTGACCTTCCGCCGGAAGCTCCAGCCCCAGACCACTGCCACGCGGGTAGCGCAGGGCAATCGGGCCTTCATCAAACTCGGCGGCGGTGGCCGTCATGTGCAGCAGTTCAACCTCGTCAGACGGCGCCATGATGCTGATGCCGGGCAGGCAGCCCAGATAGGCGATATCAAAGGAGCCCGCATGCGTCGCGCCATCGGCCCCCACCAGACCGGCGCGGTCAATGGCGAAGCGGACCGGTAGCTTCTGCAGCACCACGTCATGCATCACCTGATCATAGGCGCGCTGGAGGAAGGAGGAGTAAATGGCGCAGAACGGCCGCAGCCCTTCCGTGGCCATGCCAGCGGCAAACGTCACGGCATGCTGTTCGGCAATGCCCACGTCAAAAAAGCGGTCGGGGTAGTTTTTGGCAAAAGCATCCAGCCCCGTGCCGGAGGGCATGGCGGCGGTAATGGCCGTAATTTTGTCGTCCGTCGCGGCCCGGCGCACCAGTTCCCTGGCGAACACGGACGTATAGGACGGCGGCCCGGCGGGGCCCTTTTTCTGCTCCCCGGTGACGACGTTGAACTTGGCGACGGCGTGATACTTGTCCCCGGCTTTTTCCGCCGGGTTATAGCCGTGGCCCTTCTTGGTCATCACATGCAGCAGGATGGGGCCGTTATCCGTATCGCGCAGGTTGCGCAGGATCGCGACGAGCTGCGGCAGGTCATGCCCGTCCACGGGGCCGACATAGTAAAAGCCCAGCTCTTCAAACAGC
>NZ_JACRVR010000034.1:0-32960 GCF_018811975.1 Acetobacter sp. P1H12_c
ATGCGTCAGGGGGTGGGAGGCCGGGGGCCGAAAATGGCGGTGCCAAMGCGCACCAGTGTCGCCCCTTCCGCAATGGCGGCCGGGTAGTCTGCGGACATGCCCATGGAGAGAACAGGCAGCCCGTGCGTCTGTGCCATGCTGCGCAGCAGCCGGAAATGCGGGACGGGGTCCTGCTCTGCGGGTGGAATGCACATCAGCCCCTGCAAACTGGCTCCAAACCGCTGGCGGCAGGCACGGATAAAGCGGTCGGCTTCTTCCTTCGGCACACCGAACTTCTGGGGTTCATCCCCGGTGTTGACCTCAATCAGCAGGTTTGGCATCCGGCCTTCACTTTCGGCCGCGCGGGCCAGAGCGTCGGCCAGCGCCGGGCGATCGAGGCTTTCAATCATATCGGCTATGCGTACGGCTTCTTTTGCCTTGTTGGTTTGCAGGCCGCCAATCAGATGCAGGCGCAGCGCCGGGTTATGTGCCCGCATAGGCGGGAATTTGGCGGCGGCTTCCTGCACCCGGTTTTCTCCGAACACAGTCTGCCCTGCCGCGATGGCTTCCTGCACGCTGCTGGCCGGATGAAACTTGGAGACCGCAACTAGCGTGACAGAGGCCGGGTCTCGCCCGGCAGCCTGTGCCGCAGCGTGGATGCGGGCGCGGACATCAGCAAGCCTGTCCGTAAGAGAGGAAGATGGGGCCATAAAAAGCGGGGCTTCTCACCAGAAGAGGGATCAGATTTCCTCTTGTAGCGAAAAAAGCCCCCTCAGGGGAATGCCGTGCGCACATACTGCTATGTGCGGGTGTGTGCTGGCCCGCGGCAGGCCCATATGGGCCGTGGATCAGGCGCTGGCGTCCGGCACCAGAATGATGCGGCCCAGATGTTTGCCGTCTTCCATCATCTGGTGGGCTTCCGCTGCCTTGGAGAACGGCAGAACCGTATCAATCCGGGGGCGGATGGTCCCGCTGGCCAGTAGCGGCCAGACCTGCGCGTGCAGTTCCCGCGCGATGCGGGCCTTGGTTGCGGTGTCCCGCCCACGGAGGGTGCTGCCGGTGACGACAAGCCGCCGCGTCATGATGCGGGCGAGGTCGGCCTGTTCCGCTTTGGCACCGCCTTGCAGGGCGATAATCACCAGCCGCCCGTCCTGCGCCAGACTTTTGATATTGCGGTCAAAATACGCGCCGCCGATCATATCCAGAATGAGGTTGACGCCCACACCGTCTGTCAGCTCCCGCAGGCGGGTTGCAAAATCTTCCTCACGATAATTGATGGCGACCGCGCCAAGCTGTTCACACAGCGCGCATTTTTCCGCACTGCCAACCGTGACATACGGGATAGCCCCGAAGGCCCGCACAAGCTGGATGGCGGTGACACCAATGCCGCTGCTGCCACCGTGGATCAGCACCCGCTGCCCCACAGCCGGAGGCGCGGGCATGAACAGGTTGGACCACACCGTAAAAAAGGTTTCCGGCAGCGTTGCCGCCTGTACGGCGTCAAACCCCTTGGGCCAGGGCAGACACTGCCCGGCAGGCACCAGACAATAGTCCGCATAGCCCCCGCCATTGGCCAGCGCGCAGACGCTGCTGCCAATATCCGGCATGGGCGTGCCTTCCAGCGGCGCACCACAGGCGACAATCTCCCCGGCAATTTCCAGCCCGAGGCGCGGGTTGGCTCCCGGCGGCGGGGGGTAAAGCCCCGCGCGCTGCATCAGATCTGGCCGGTTGACCCCTGCGGCCTGCACCCGCACCAGAACCTCGCCGCGCCCCGGCTGCGGGATGGGGAGTGTTTCACAATGCAGCACATCCGGCCCGCCCGGCTCTGCAAAGCAGATGGCCGTCATGGTGCTGGACTGGGTGGGGCGGTGGGGAGTTGTCATCAATACGCCTCGCGGGGAAAAACCGTGAGGCAGCATGAAGCCCGATTTCTCCGGCGCGCAAAAGAGGGCGGCTCTTCACGTCTGGGATAGGCGCAGTGGGAATGAGGTGTAAGGCGCATGGCGTGCGGTGAACGCCCCTGCGAGACTAATCATCAAACCGTTTGCTGCGGCCCTGCTTGATGCTGGCGCGGCGGGCCTTACCATCCAGCCGCCGCTGGCGGGCCCCTTTACCGGGGCGGGTGGGCACCCGGTAGGCCTGTTTGTGTGCGGCCTGCCGGATCAGCTCTGCCAGACGCTGGGTGGCGTCCTCCCGGTTCTGCTGCTGGGTGCGGTAATTGCGGGCGGTAATCACAATCACGCCGTCCCGCGTGGCGCGGCTTCCGGCCAGCTCCAGCAGGCGGGCGCGCACCCGCTCGGGCAGGGAGGGAGACCGGGCTGCATCAAACCGCAACTGCGCGGCCGTGGCGACCTTGTTGACATTCTGCCCGCCGGGGCCGGAGGCCAGAATGTAGGTAAAGGAGAGTTCCGCGTCATCCAGCGCAAGGGTTGGGGTGATGGCAATCTGCGCCAAGGGTCTGGCCTACGCTCTGCTCTGCTCAGGACTTTTTCTTCTTCTCTTTTTTCTCTTTCTTGTTCCGCTTTTCCTTTGCGGCGCGCTGGGAGGGGGCGGCTGTACCGCCACGGGCGCGCTCAACCACAAAGCAGGCGTAGTCGTCCATATCGCCGTCAAACGGGACAATGGTGTTGTCGGCTGCCAGCCACAGCCGGTCCGCCACCAGCTCCATCAGGGAGCGGTCATGGGTAATCAGCAGCACAGCGCCTTCATACGCATTCAGTGCGTCCAGCAGGGCGCGGCGGCTGTCGATATCCAGATGGTTGGTCGGTTCATCCAGAATCAGCAGGTGCGGAGCGGACATGGCGACCATGTTCAGCAGCAGGCGGGCGCGTTCACCCCCCGAGAGGGCTTCAACCTTGGTGCCCTGTTTTTCAAAATGAATGCCGAACTGGGCCAGCCGGGAGCGGTGGGACTGGTCACTGTCCGTAGGCCGGGCTTCGCGCATGATATCCAGCGGTGTCTGCTGCGGGTCCAGTGCTTCAATCTGATGCTGATGGAACCAGCCCACCTCCAGCCGGGCCGAGCGGGAGACGCGCCCGGAGCGCGCCTGCAACGCGCCGGCCACCAGCTTGGCGAAGGTGGATTTCCCGGCCCCGTTCACGCCCAGCAGGCCGATGCGGTCATCTACATCCAGCCGCAGGTCGAGGTCTTTCAGAATGGCCGGATCATCCCCGTAGCCAACTTCCACATTTTCCAGCCGCAGCAGCGGCGGGGCCAGCGGGCGCGGCGGGGAGGGCAGGATGAAGGGGGAGACCTGCGCCTCGATGGTCGTTTCAATCGGCGTCAGCTTGGCAAGGCGTTTCACGCGGCTCTGGGCCTGTGCGGCCTTGGCGGCTGAGGCTTTGAAGCGGTCCACAAAGGATTGCAGATGCGCGCGCTCGGCTTCCTGCTTGGCGCGGGTGGCACTTTGCAGGCGGATTTTCTCGGCCCGCTGATGCTCAAAGGAATCATACCCGCCGGTATAGAGTTCCAGCTTGCCTTCCGTGACATGCAGCGTGAAATCGACCGAGTTGTTCAGCAGTTCCCGGTCATGGCTGATAATCAGGGCGCAGTGCGGGTAGCGTTCCAGCCGGGCTTCCAGCCAGAGCGCGCCTTCAAGGTCCAGATAGTTGGTCGGTTCATCCAGCAGCAGCAGGTCAGGCTCGGAGAACAGGGCGGCGGCCAGTGCCACACGCATCCGCCAGCCACCGGAAAATTCCGCCATCGGGCGGTCCAGATCTTCTGTGGAGAAGCCAAGGCCATTCAGAATTTCGGCAGCCCGCGCGGGGGCACTGTCCGCGTCAATTTCAATCAGCCGCATCCAGATATCGCCCATGCGCTCCGGCTCGGCTGTTTCCAGCTCGGCCATCAGGGTCGCACGTTCCGCATCGGCGGCCAGAATGGTGTCAATCAGGCTGATATCTGTTGCAGGATGTTCCTGATCAACAGCCGCCACGCGGGCAGCCTTGGGGATGGAAATTTCACCGGAGTCCGGCTGCAACTCGCCTTTAATCAGCTTGAACAGCGTGGACTTGCCCACCCCGTTCCGCCCCACCAGAGAGACCTTGGAGGGGTTGGGCAGGCTGACGCTGGCGCGATTGAAAAACTGGCGTCCCCATGCGTTGAACACGAGGTTGTCGATCTGGAGCATAAAGCGAGAGGTCCGGTAACAGGAAAGGGCCGGACCTCTCTATCGCGTTTCAGACGCTTTCGGCCACCCAGTTTTTCTTCTTGGTGGCCAGACCGATGCCGGGGTTCATGCAGTTGCAGGGGTCCAGCTCCCGGTAATGCGCCAGCATGACATCCGGAGCCTGATAGAGATGGCCCACGTTATGTTCCGCCGGGTAGCGCGCGCCGCGCTGGTCCAGACCGGGGAGCATGCTGTGCTCCACGTCCATGGCGTTGTAGCCTTTTTTAATGACGTAATCCTGATGCATCACATGGCACAGGAAATGGCCGTAATAGAGTTTGACGATAATCTTATCTTCAATCTCTTTCGGCAGTTTTTCAAACCATTCCCGGTCATTCCGGCGCAGGGCCACGTCCAGCGCCACAATATCTTCCGCCTCACGGTGATGCACGGCCCGGTAGCGCACGGCGGCCCCGGCCGCGGCAAAGCGGTGCAGGAAGGCGCGGGAGCCTTCATCCGGCGTACATTCAAAAAACTCACCCGTTGCGGTGGTGAAGAACTGCTCCAGATACGCCTTCATGGGCGCGGTCAGCGTAGCGGAGGTTTTCAGCATCAGGTGGTGTTCAAATTTATCCCGGTAGTCCAGCATGCGTTTTGGCAACTGGGTGGGGATGAACACGCTGAGCGCCTGCATGATGCGGTCACTCAGGTTTTCAGGCAGGAAGCCGAATTTCTTGGCAAAAATGTCGAACTTTGACTTCATGGTAAACATTTTTGGCAGGAACTTCGTGCCAAATTTGCGGATGATGGCAAAGGTATCCTTGCCGTATTTCTCGGCGATATTGAACGCATCGCGGTGGATGTATTCCCCGGCAATCGGCAGTTCTTCAAAGCCTGTCAGCATATGGCGGCGCAGGTCTTCCAGCTCGTCTGTGCTGTTGGAGCCGATGTAGAACACCGCAGGGTTTTTGGCCGCCGGGAAGGTATCCAGACGCACAGCAAACACCACCAGCTTGCCAGCGCAGCCTGCGGCCTCATGCCAGCGCGCCGGGTCCGCGTTGAAGCGGGCAGGGGTATCCGCATCCACATCGCGCACATGGGTGATGTAGTTATTGTCATGCCCGCGGCCCGCATCCCAGTCGATATCCGCATCGGAGAAGGTGCCTGCCTGAAGCTTGTTCAGAATGGCTTCCGGGTCATTCCCAAGCTGGATGCCCAGATGGTTGACCAGCCGCAGCGTGCCGTCTTCCCCCACCTGACCAAACACGGCCATTTCCGTATAGGCCGGGCCGCGCTGCACCAGCGCGCCGCCGGAGTTGTTGCTGATGCCGCCCAGAACGGAGGCACCAATGCAGGAGGAGCCGATAACGGAATGCGGTTCCCGCCCGATGGCGCCCAGCATGCCTTCCAGCTCATACAGTGTGGCGCCGGGCAGACAGACAACCTGCTTGCCGCCACCAATCAGATGCGCCCCCGTCAGCCGCAGGGTGCTGATCAGCACGATCTCACGGTCATAATCATTACCATCCGGCGTGGAGCCACCCGTCAGGCCGGTATTGGCGGCCTGCATGATGATAATTTTGCCCGCGGCCACACAGGCCTGCGCCACGCGCCACAGTTCTACCAGCGTGCCCGGCTGTACCACGGCCAGCACCTTGCCTGCCCCAAAGCGGAAGCCGTGGCGGAAGCGGTAGGTTTCGGCCTCGCTGGTCAGCACATGGCTGTGTCCGGCAATATCCTTCAGGCGGCCCAGCAGAGACTGGTTCGCCGGGGTCTGGGCAGGGGCGGTCATAAGGTAAGGCTCCGTCTGGATCAGGCAAAAAACGTGGGGGGTGTTATAACACTCTTCTTCTTCCGTGCCAGATCACAGATATGCGTCTGGGTTGGTGCGGCCTCCCGCTCCGGGCGGAAACGGCGCACCGCCCGGAAATCCTTGCAGTCTTCCGGCAAAAAAGCCAGAGGCCGTTTTAGGGGGCCGCCGGGGCATCGGGCGTGAAGTCAAACACCACCACTCTGGCCAGATACGGGCCTGCAAAGGTTTTGAACGCATCATGCGCAGGGTCAAAGCACCCGGCCTCGGTCACAATCGGGCGGCCAACGTAAAAATTCCTGTCCCCTTCTGACGCAAAGGTGACCAGATAGCCCTGCTCCAGCCCGAGATCCGCGTTTTCCCCGCTGCTCTGTGCGCCGGTTTCAAGGGAGGCCACCACGGCTTTGCCATCCGGGCGGCGGGAGAGGGTGGTGAGCGCCACAAAACGGCGCGTCACTTCAGCGCGTTGCGCGGCGGTGGTGCCGGGGCGGAAGGCGAACATCACCATATGGCGCACCATGCCGGGCTTGTAGTCCGGCGCGGTGAAACGGGCCGCGCCAACGGCGTTCAGTTCGGCCCGCACAGCAAGAGCGGCGCTGTCCAGTGCGGGAGAAGCGGGACGGGAGGCGTTCTGATGCCCCGTGGCCCCAAGTGCCGGTGCGCCAGCCAGCGCGAGCGCCAGACAAAGCGCTCTGCACAGTAGCAGGGGTGTTTTCAAAGCGTGAGAAAAGACCATCCGTTTCGCCTTTATTTCAGTCACAAGAGTACTCAGCCATAGCGGCAGGGTGTCAGAACGCAAAAGCGGATGCTGTGCCCGTCAGACGCAAGTGGTCTTCAGACGCGGTATTTCTCCCCTGCCAGTTCCCGGCGGGTGCGTTCCAGTTCCTCGGCGTAACGGCGCAGCACATAGCGTTCGCTCAGCAGGCCGAGAATGTGGTTGTCCGCGTCCACCACGGCCAGCGCGGGGCGGGCCAGACGCTCAAACGTATCAATGGCGGTGGAGAGAGAAAGGGCGGGTGTCAGGGCGACATCATCCGCGGCCACCAGCTCTGTCAGCGGTGTGGTTTCCGGCACGCGGCTGGCGTGGAACAGCACGCTTTCCACCAGCCCTTTATAGTGATTCTGCGCATCACACAGAAGGATGTAGCGCGGCGTCTGGTGCGGGAAGGCGGTGCGCGCGGCCTGCACGGTTTCTGTTTCAGGGAAGGTGGCAATTTCCGTGCGCATCATCCGTTCCACCGTCAGGGTGCGCATCCAGCCCACATCCACGCCCGAGCGGATATTTTCCCCGCGCAGGTGGAAGCGCCATGTGGCGAAGGAATAGCCAAAGGTCCGCCGCACCGTCATGGAGGAGACAATGGCCGAGACCACCACAGCCCCCGTCAGCGGCAGGCTGCCTGTGGTTTCCAGCGCGAGAAAGATCATGGTCATGGGGCCGCCAATCACCGCCACGGCAAGCGCACACATACCCACAATGGCGCAGACGGACACCGGCAGTACCGCCAGTGGGGCAAGTGCTCCGGCAAATACCGCCCCTGTCAGCACGCCCAGATACAGTGAGGCAAAAAACAAGCCGCCGCGAAAGCCCGACCCGATGGAAATAGCCGAGGCCAGCGCCTTGAGCCCCAGCAGCCCGAGCGCCAGCATCAGCGGCGGGGAACTGATCAGCCCGGCCCGCATGGCCATATGGCCGGAGGACAGAACGGAGGGGGAGAGCAGGGCCAGCCCGCCCACCAGCAGGCCGCCCAGCGCAGGCCGCAGCCAGACGGGCAGCGGCAGGCGCTGGAAGGTGTGTTCCGTCAGCGTCACGCCGCGCATGAGCATAATACCCACCAGCCCGGCAAAAATGCCCAGCAGAATGATGGGGAAATACACCATGAGCGGAATGTTCTGCGGTGTGGCCACAAGGATGGGCGGCAGGACGGTGTCTGTCAGATGCACCACGCCAATCCCGCAGATGGCCGCCAGCGCGACCGGGGCCAGTGCGGTAAAGGTGTAGGAGCCAATAATCAGTTCAAACGCATAAAACGCTCCGGCCAGCGGCGCATCAAACGCGGCCCCGATGGCCCCGGCGGCCCCGCAGCCCACCAGCAGCCGCACATCCGCCCGGTGCATGCGCAACTGCCGGCCAATGCGGGAGCCAAAGGCCGCGCCAAGCTGGCTGAACCCGGCCTCCAGCCCCAGCGAGACGCCGCACCCGTTGGAGAGAATGGTCTGGCCTGCCAGAATCAGACTGTCCCGCAGGGACATGCGGCCCCCATGCAGGGCGTTGGCCTCAATCGGGTCAATCGGGCGGAAACGGGTTTTGCGGGCCAGATACAGGCTGGTCAGCCCCAGCAGCAGGCCGCCCGCCGTAGGGACCAGAAGGGCGCGCACGGGGCTGACATGGCTCAGGCCGGACAGGCGGCCGGAACCGGGGGAGAGCAGATGGTGGGTGAGGAATGTTGTGGCTGTCATCAGGCTGACAACACCGCCCGCCAGCACGCCAACAAGCGCCGCCAGCGCAATGAGCCACAGGGTATCTTTCCGCACAAGCGCCCGAAGCGCCGCCAGAAACCGGGGCGGCGTGTTGTGGGTGCGCATATGGTCCAGCAAGCCGGTCATGGCTGCGCTGAAACAGGCAGAGAGGCGTCTGTCTGATGTCTCACGCTGCCTGTAATGCCTGCTTTCCCCTCCGGGAGGGAAGGACTAATTTTGAGTCCCTGTGGATTTATATCCGGGATGTTATGCTTGGATGTTTGCCTGGTCGCTTCAGGGTGTGGCAGGCGGCTGGCCTGCCAGAATCCGCGTCACGTCATCATCCGTCAGCGTGTAGCGGAAGAACTGCGTGTAAAAGGCTTTGACCTCACTGCGCAGATCAAGATCCCTGAACAGATCCGGATGAATTTTCTGCGCGGCCCATTCAAGCTGGAGCAGTTCTTCACACCCGTATCGGTCCCACGGGAACACACCCTGCGGGTTGGTCCAGACCTTGCCCTGCCTGAATGCGGCAAGGGTGCGCAGCGGGGCCTCTGCGGCCACGGGGCCGGCATTGGCCGCGATGATGATCATATCCGGGTTCCATGCCGCAATCTGCTCAAACGTAACCGGGCGATGATTGCCGGAGACGTCCGCTGCCGCATTGCGTCCGCCCGCAGTCTGAATCCATGCGTCAATCAGTGTGTCCGCCCCGTCAATCTGGAGTGGGTTGAGGCGCGCAATATGCAGCACACGCGGGCGCGCAGCGGCGGGCAGGGCAGAGGTGCGCGTTTGCAGACGCTGCTCCACCTCTTCCAGCTTTTTGCGATACTGGGCTGCAATCAGATGGGCGTAGGGCGTGGCCAGCGCATCGGCTGTCATGTCCAGCGAGGTCAGCATCTGCGGCAGGGTGGTGTAATGGGCGTCCAGCGTGGGCAGGCCGGTTTTACGCAAATCTTCCGCCTTGGCGCGGGTCGGCACAAAAACCAGCCCGATATGGCGGTTCAGCAGGTCTTCCGGGTTGGCAATCTCCGGACGGATGCCGGTTTCAGCCGAGCGCAGCATGGGTGCTATTTTAAACAGCCAGGGCAGGTCTTCCGGTTTGTCGGCTGTGACCCTGATGCGCTCCGCACCGCCCAGCATGACGGTAATTTCGTTATGGGCAAACCAGAGATCGGCAATGTTATGGGCGTTTTTATCCAGCGCAACGCTGGTGCCACTCATATCCGTCACTGTGCGGGGATAGACCGGGATATTATTGATGGCAGGCATGGTGGCTACGGCCTGCCCGACAACATGCGCGCCGGGGGTGGACTCTGTCTGCGTCGCCTGCCCATGTGCTGCCAAAGGGGCCGCCAGACCTGCACTCAGCAGGCCAAGCATGAGGGAGGAGGAGCAGAGCAGTCTGCAACGGAGCATGAAAGAGCGCATGAGTATTCCGACCTGATGGTATTATATACGTTAGAATACAGAAGGCGCGGGTGCAATATCGCACCCGTACAGGCTGCAATGACCCGGAGAGAAAAAGGACAGATCAGTGCGACAGCATAAGGTGATGCTAGGGGAGAAAGTTCTGTATCAGGCCGCGCAGTTAAGCCACGCGGAACGCTTTGCCGCAGCCCGCCGGGCGGAAGGCATACCCTGCCATGTGGTGCCGGACACAACGCCCAAGCTGCGCCGGGACCAGCAGATCAACCCGCTCACAGGCCAGCCACGCAAACGCGGGCGCGTCCGTTAATAGTCAGACCAGCACGGTGCGGTTGCGCCGCCATGCGTCTTCCAGCGCGTCCGCCGGGTCCTGATAGCTGTCACTCCACGCGCCTTCGGCTGCTTCCGGCGCATGGACGGTTGCGCGCCACAGGGCGGTGCCAGCAGTACGTTCCACCTGCACCGCCCATGAGGGAGGAATCCGCGTGAGCAACCGTTCCATCTTCTGCCCGGATGTCAGCGGTTTTGCGTAATTATGGCCCACGGTGCGCCTCCCCTTTTGCGGTTGTTCAGAGTGTTCTCACGCGGAGAGTGGAACGGGTCAGACAGTTTTCAGGCAGGACAGGATTTCCGCAATGGTTTCGGCCGGTCTGGCCTCTGCCGCAACGGTCAGTGCGCGTTCTTCCAGCCCCGGCACTTCCAGCGTTTCAAGCTGGCTCGGCAGCAGCGTGGGGGGCATGTAGTGGCCCTTCCGGTGTTTGAGCCGCTCCACCAGCACAGCGTGCGTGGTGTGCAGATAGATAAAGACCGGGTCCAGCCCGCCCTTGCGCAGCGCATCCCGGTAGGACTGCTTCAGCGCGGAGCAGGTCAGAATCCCGCCGGTGCCTGCCTGTTCCCGCCCGGAGAGCCATTCATGGCAGCGTTCCAGCCATGGCCAGCGGTCTTCATCATTCAGGGCGGTGCCTGCCGCCATTTTGGTGACGTTGGCCGCCGGGTGCAGGTCATCCCCTTCCTGAAACGGCCAGCCCAGTTCATTACGCAGCCCCTCGGCAATGGTGGTCTTGCCGGAGCCTGAAACGCCCATAATCACCAGCAGGCGTTTTCTGATGCCTTCCGCCACGGGCTGGGTGGGCAGTACGGTCTTGCTGGCCGCCTCCGGCTCCGGGACGGGGGCGACATGGGTGACAGGGTCAGACGGGTCGAGCGTCGGGGTAGAAATCACCCCATCGGACACGGTGGGCGTAATCACCCGGATGCCATCCGGCCCGGCGGTAATGGCCTGTGTGGCCATTGCAATAAACAGCCCGTGTTCCACCACGCCTACAATCCGGTGGATGGCCTCGCCCAGCGTGTGCGGGTCCGCAATCGGGCCGAAGACGCAGTCCAGAATCAGGTTCTTTTCATCCGTCAGATAAAAAGAGCCGTCTCGCGTTTTGCGCGGAGTGACCTGCGCGCCAAGATGGCCAAGCCGGACGGCCACGTTTTCCCAGCCAAAAGGAATCACTTCCACCGGCACCGGGCAGAGCATGCCCAGATGGTCCACGTATTTGCTGCTGTCAGCCACAATCACCAGTTGCTTTGCCGCGGAGGCGACAATCTTTTCCCGCAGCAGCGCGCCGCCCCGGCCTTTGACGAGGTTGAGCGTATTCGGCTCAATTTCATCCGCGCCATCAATGGTGATATCCAGTTCCGGATGCGCGCCGAAGGTGGTCAGCGGAATTCCTTCTTCCCGCGCCTGAGCATCTGTAGCCTCGGAGGTGGGAATGGCGCAGATTTTCAGCCCTTCTTCCCGCACGCGGCGGCCCAGTTCCGCAACTACAAAAAACGCTGTTGAGCCTGTTCCAAGCCCGACAACCATGCCGTCCTGCACCAGAGCGGCCGCCTTGATGGCTGCCTGCTGTTTGAGGTTGGCGGCGGGGTCTGGTGTTGTGCCGGTCATGGTGTGTGTCCTTTATTCTTGCTTTTGGTCTTCAGAGTCTGGTGACGCCGGTCTCAGGTCTCAGGTCTCAGGTCTCAGGTCTCAGGTCTCAGGTCTCAGGTCTCAGGTCTCAGGTCTCAGGTCTCAGGTCTCAGGTCTCAGGTCTGAGGGGTGAGTGTCGTCCGTCCCCGCGTCCTGCGGGGTTGCTGGTCAGGCATCTGCCGGGGCAGCCGCACGGTCCAGCACCCAGGTCAGATCCCCCATGGAGGTAATGGCGCTGGCCGGGCAGGACGGGTCCTGCGCACGGACCTTTGCCACGGTTTCCCGCTTGGAAGCGCCTTCCACCAGAAAAACCACATGGCGGCTGGCATCAATAGCGGGGTATGTCAGCGTCAGGCGCGTATAGGGCGCCACAGGTGGTACGCAGGTGGAAACCCACGCCGTCCGTTCCTTCAGCACCGGCTGGCCGGGGAAGAGGGAAGCGGTGTGACCATCCCCGCCCAGCCCCAGCAAATTGACGTCAAACAGCGGCTTACCCGGCTGGAGTGTGTCTGCCCCGTAAAAGGCTTTCAACTCGGCCTCATAGGCTCTGGCGGCTTCTTCTGCCGTCCCTGCGGTGGGGATGAGATGCACATTTTCCGCCGGAACAGGCACGTGGGAGAACAGCAGGCGGTTGAGCATGCCGGAATTGCTGTCTTCATGGTCGTGCGCCAGAAAACGGTCATCCCCCAGAAAAAACTGCATCCGTGCCCACGGGAAGCGGCTGGCATAGGGTTCAGACGCCATCATGCTGTACAGGAGCTGCGGCGTGCTGCCGCCGGACAGCGCAAGGCTGAACGGCCCGTCCGTTTTGGCCAGTGCCTCCTGCAACAGCCAGTCGGCCAGATGGCGCGTGGCGGCTGCTTTATCGTCAAAGATGGCCAGTGTGCCCGTACGGGTATCTGCGCCCGCGCCGGTGCTGGTTTTGGGGGAGGGGGTATGTCCGGTCATGCTCTCAGTCCTTTCCGGGGCCAGCCGCCCTCAGGCTCCGCCCGGTGTGCCGGGGGCCACAGCGGACGGGCTGGCGGGCTGATCGTTCAGGGAAACTGCGCGGGGCAGCACGAGGGATTCAATGGCTTTGGCCCAGCCTTCATCCGTGTTGGCGGCTGTTGTGAAATGGGCCTGTGAGGCCACGCGGTCGGACGCCTGCCCCATGGCAATGGACAGCCCGGCCACTTTAAACATCGGCACATCGTTATCCATGTCACCAATGCAGGCGACTTCGGAGGGGTCTATCCCGTAGAAGGCGGCCAGTTCCCGCACGGCGTTGCCTTTATTGGCGTCCAGCGGGGTAATATCAAGGAACCACTGGCTGGAGCGCGCAACGCTGGCGCGGCCTTCCAGCAGCATGCCAATTTCGGCTTCCTGCCGGGCCACGGCATCATAATCGGCAGAAGAGCCGGTAATTTTGCCAATACCGGACAGAGAGCCCGCAAAGCTGGAGACAATCTGCGGTTCTATCCGCACCGTTTTGCGTTCCGGCTCCACATAGGCCCCGGTGGCGTTATCCACCAGCCATTCATGCCCACGGAACAGCCAGGCATCCAGATCATGCACTTTCAGCATGTCCAGCGTGTCCTGCACAGCGCCGGGGTCCAGCGCGAGCTGGGAGCGTACGGTGCGGTCAGCGTTCAGGATAGTGCCGCCATTCAGCGCGCCATACGGCGTGTGCAGGCCCAGCACATCAAAATACATTTCAATCCCACCCGGCGGGCGGCTGCTGACGAGGCAGAGGGGAATCCCCGCCTCCTTCAGGGCCTGCACGGCGGCAAGCGTGCGGTGCGTCACCTGCTTTTCCGGGGTCAGCAGGGTGCCGTCCATGTCGGACACAACCAGCCGGATGCGGCTGGCCGGGGGCGCAAGGGCTGCGTGAAGGGCGTTCTCGGTAACCGTCATGCTGCGTGTGCGCTCCCGTGTGCTGTCAGCGTGTTAAAATACGGATTCAGTCTTTTGTTTCAACATGCCCGCCAAAGCCATACCGCATGGCAGACAGCACTTTTTCAGAAAAAGTGTTGCCCGAGCGGGAGCGGAAGCGTGTGAAGAGCGCAGCCGTCATGACGGGTACCGGCACGGCTTCTTCAATCGCGGCCTCAATGGTCCAGCGGCCTTCCCCGGAATCATTTACTTCCCCGGAGAATTCGGAGAGCGATTCATTTTTGGTCAGCGCCTGAGCCGTCAGGTCCAGCAGCCAGGAGGAGACCACGCTGCCACGCCGCCAGACTTCCGCAATATCCGCCATGTTGAGCGAGAAGCGTTCATCTTCCGGCAGCAGCGGGGAGTCCTTGCGGTACATCACGTCAAAGCCTTCGGCAAAGGCCTGCATCATGCCGTATTCAATGCCGTTATGGACCATTTTGACAAAATGGCCGGAGCCTGCCGGGCCGCAATACAGGTAGCCCTGCTCGGCGCGCGGGTCCACGCCATCCCGGTCCCGGCCGGGGGTGCGCGGGATATCGCCAATGCCGGGGGCAAGGGCGGACAGAATGGGGTCGATATGCTCAGCGGCTTCTTTCGCGCCGCCGTACATCATGCAGTAGCCGCGCTCCAGCCCCCACACGCCGCCGGACGTGCCAACATCAATATAATCAATGCCTTTTTCAGCCAGCGTTTTTGCCCGGCGGATATCGTCCTTGTAGTAGGTATTCCCGCCATCAATCACAATATCGCCGCGCTGCATCAGGCCGCCCAGTGAGAGCACGGTTTCTTCCGTAATCTCACCCGCCGGGAGCATGGACCAGACAATCCGCCTGGGGCCTGCCAGTTTTTCCACCACATCCGTCAGGCTGCTGGCCCCTACAGCGTGCCCGGCTTCTGCACGGGCCACCACTTTTTCAACAACTGCGGGGTCGCGGTCATACACCACCACGTCATGTCCGTGCCGTGTAAGGCGGACGGCAATATTACCGCCCATTCTGCCAAGCCCGACGATGCCGATCTGCATACTCTGTTTTCCTTAATTGTTTCTCGGACGCTGTTTCAAAAAAGGCGACTTTTGAAACAGCGTCTTATCATGTCTGACGTGCAGGTTCTCTTTTACAGAGCGCCGTGCAGGGCGGTCGCCAGAGCAGCCAGCCCGTCTTTCAGAGAGCCGTGGATATGTACCCGCAGCGCCCGGCGGCCGCGTTCGGCCAGCACGTCAAAATCCCCACGCGCCTGAGCGGCTTTCACCACGCCAAAGCTGTAATTGGCGCCCGGTACCGGCAGATCCTTCGCGTCATCAGCCGTAATTTGCAGGAAAACGCCCGTGTCCGGCCCGCCTTTGTAGGCCTGCCCGGTGGAGTGCAGGAAGCGCGGGCCAAATTCCGCAGCCGTCGCAATGGTTTTGGCATCACGGATTTTCAGCCGTGTGTGCTGAATCCATTCCATCGTGCCCCGGTCCCGCTCGATATAGGCCAGCAGACCAACATAATCGCCCGCTTTGACGCGGTCGAAATGGGCTTTCAGGATGGCTTCCGCGCTATCGCCTTTCAGGGCTTTGGCGTTGACCGGGTCCGCAAAGAAGGAGAAGGAGCCGTGCTGCGCAAAAGGCTGCTCTGCGGGCAGTTTGCCGGTCTGGTTATAGGCATCCGTCAGTTTGCGGGTTTCCACCTTGCTGGCTTCCACATCCGGCTGATCAAACGGGTCGATCCCCAGAAAAGCCCCGGCCACAGCGGTTGCAATCTCCCAGCGGAAGAATTCCTGCGCAATCTGGCGCTTGCTGTGCAGATTGATGGTGATAACCGGCTGCCCGGCATCAATCAGCGTGGCAATGGCTTCATCCTGCTCATGGCGGTGTTCAGGCACCAGACGCAGATAAACAAACAGGCGGTCGGTGCCGTAGCGTTTCGGGCCGCCGAGCGTTTCATCATCAATGGGGATGATGCCTTTGCCGTGCTTGCCGGTGGATTCCGCAATCAACTGCTCCATCCATGCGCCAAAATCGGCAATCTGCGGCGTTGCAAGAATGGTCAGTTTATCCCGCCCGAACTGCGTTGCGGCCACACCCATGATGGTGCCCAGCAGCACGCCGGGGTTGTGGGCAGGCGGCACGCTGGCGTCGCTCATGCGCACGCCGCGCAGGGCGTCTTCCAGAAACAGCTTCAGCGGCAGGCCAGCAGCGGCAGCGGGCACCATGCCGAAGTTGGAGAGCACGGAATAGCGGCCCCCAATTTTCGGGTCGCCCGCAAAAATCTTCCAGAAGCCCTCTTTCTTCGCCTGAGCCTCCAGCTTGGAGCCGGGGTCCGTAATGGCGACAAAGTGGGAACCAGCCTTCTCACCCAGTGCGCGTTTGGCGAGGTCATGGAAGTAGGCGAGCATGATGTTCGGCTCAAGCGTGCCGCCGGATTTGGAGGCGACGATGAACAGCGTATTGGCCGGGTCAATTTTCTTTTCAAAAGAGGCAACCTGCTGCGGGTCCGTGCTGTCCAGCACATACAGGTGGCCAAAGCCTTCATGCTTGCCAAAGGTCATGGCCAGCACTTCCGGCCCGAGGCTGGAGCCCCCCATGCCCATCAGCAGAACCTGATGGAAGTTGCGGGCTTTTACTTCAGTCTGAAAGCTTTCCAGCTCAGACAGATGGGCCAGACGGTCCTCAACAATAGTCAGCCAGTTCAGCCAGTCAGCTTCCGGGCCGCTGGTCCAGACGGAGGCATCCTTGGCCCACAGCTTGCGGATGGTGCCGTCCTTGCGCCATGCGTCCAGCCCTTTCTGCACAGCCTCTTCCAGCGGGGCGGGCAGGCTGGTTTTCATGTCCGTCAGCTTGTCCGCCAGCATGGCCTGCTGTTTGGCCGCGACGGAGCCAAGGAGACTGTCAAACGCTTCCTCAAAAGAGGTCACGCCTTCATCCACCAGTGTAGCGGTCACACCGTCCAGATCCAGCTTCAGCCGTTCGGCTTCGGCCAGTACATGGCGGGCGTCTTCAAGCCCGGCGGTCAGAGTTTCGGAAACAGTCCCGTGGTCACGGAAGGCATCCATGGTGGCGGGCGGCACGGTGTTGACGGTGTGCGGGCCGATCAGGCTGTCCACATACAGAACATCGCTATAGGCTTTGTCCTTGGTGCCGGTGGAGGCCCACAGCAGGCGCTGCGGCTGGGCTCCGGCGGCTTCAAGCGCCTTCCAGCGCGGGGTCTGCACCATTTCCTGCCAATAGGCATAGGCCACTTTGGCATTGGCAATAGCGACCTTGCCGCGCAGGGCTTTCAGAGCCTCGGCGTCCTTGTCACCCGCTTTCACGCGGTGATCAATTGCGGCATCAATCTTGCCGTCAATCCGGCTGACAAAGAAGGACGCCACGGAGGCAACCTTGGACAGATCCCCGCCTTTTTTATGCAGGTCTTCAAGCCCGGCCAGCCAGGCCTCAACCACCGCCTTGTAAGCAGAGAGCGCAAAAATCAGCGTGACGTTGACGTTGATGCCTGCGGCAATGGTCTGGCGGATGGCAGGAATACTTTCCGGGGTGGCCGGAATTTTGATCATCAGGTTGGGTTCAGCCACATCCGCCCACAGGCGGGCGGCTTCATGCGCTGTGCCTTTTTCATCCCGCGCCAGATAGGGGGAGACTTCAAGGCTGACAAACCCGTCTTTCTTATGGGTGGCCTCATAGACCGGGGCCAGAACATGGGCTGCGGTTTTGATGTCCCGCACCGCAAGCTTTTCATACAGTGTGCCGGGAGAGACAATTTCATGCGCCAGAACCTCACGGATCTGGGCGTCATATTCCGTGCCTTCGCCCATCGCTTTCTGGAAAATGGCGGGGTTAGACGTGACGCCGCGTACATCATCATCCTGCACAAGGCGGGCCAGAGAGCCGTCTTCAACAAAGGAGCGGCGAATGAAGTCAAACCACGGGGATTGCTGCACAGCGGCAAGATCCCGCAGCGGATTGGCACCTTTAGAAGAAGCGGTCATGCTTGGCGTCCTTTTTGCACGCCGCCCGGCCTTTTTAGCTCAGCCGGGCAGCATAAAACATCTGATCTGTGTTGAAGGCGCGCCTTAGCGCGCCTGACGGCGCGCTGCTTCCAGCACGGCGTCCGGAGTAAAGCCGAATTTCTTCGCCAGTTGCCCGGCCGGAGCAGATGCCCCGAAGCCACGCATGGCAATAATCTCACCCGTCGGACCGGCATAGCGATCCCAGCCGATGGGGGAGGCTGCTTCAATGGTCACGCGGCCTGTAATGGAGGGCGGTAGCACCGTATCGCGGTAAGATTGTGGCTGCGCTTCAAACACTTCCCAACTCGGCAGGGACACCACGCGGGCGGGGATGCCGTCTTTGCTCAGGGCCTCATAGGCGGACACCGCCAGACCCAGTTCACTGCCGGAGGCAATCAGGATCACCTTCGGGGTTTCCGTGCTGTCGGCCAGAATATAGCCCCCCTTTGCCACGCCGGAGGCGGGGGCAAAGCGGCTGCGGTCCAGCGTCGGCAGGTCCTGACGGCTGAGCGCCAGCGCCACCGGGCCATCCTGTTTGGCAATCAGGTAGCGCCAGACTTCGGCCACTTCATTCGCATCACCGGGGCGGAAGGTCGTCATGCCCGGTGTGGCGCGGAGCTGCACAAGCTGCTCGATCGGCTGATGCGTCGGCCCGTCTTCCCCCACGCCGATGGAATCATGCGTGAAGATGTAGGTGACCGGCAGGTTCATCAGGGCAGAAAGCCGGATGGGGGCCTTCATGTAATCCGAGAAGATCAGGAACCCCGCACAGTAGGGGCGCAGACCATACAGCGCCATGCCGTTGACAATGGCGCCCATGGCATGTTCGCGCACGCCAAAATGGAAGTTCCGGCCTGCGTAGGAGCCACCCCATGCGGCGGGCTGGAAGCTTTGCTCGCCCTTCAGCAGGGTCTTGGTGGAGGGAGCAAGGTCAGCCGAGCCACCCAGCAGCCAGGGCAGGCGGCCTGCCACAGCATTCAGTACTTCACCAGAGCTGGCGCGGGAGGCGGTGCCTTTTGCGCTGGCATCATAAACCGGGATCTGCGCATCCCAGCCTTCCGGCAGGGTGCCGTTCAGAATGGCGTCCAGTTCAGCAGCCAGTTCCGGGTGCGCGGTGCGGTAGTCAGCCAGCAGGGCTTCCCACGCGGCGCGGGCTTTGGCGCCGCGTGCGCCCAGACCGTCCTGCATGTGGGCCTGCACCCCATCCGGCACATAGAAGCTGCGGTCTTCTGGCCAGCCATAGGCTTTCTTGGTTTCACGGATTTCTTCCGCACCCAGCGGCTCACCGTGGGCGGAGGCGGTGCCCGCCTTGTGCGGTGCGCCCCATGCAATCACGGAATGGACCAGAATAAAGGTGGGGCGTTCGGTCTCGGCTTTGGCCTGCGCCAGCAGGTCTTTCAGGGTCGCGGTATCGTTCGCGTCCTTCAGTTCCAGCACCTGCCAGCCATAGGCGGCAAAGCGGGCCGCGACGTCTTCCGTCAGCGCGATATCGGTCGAGCCTTCAATGGAAATGCGGTTGGCATCATACATCCATACCAGATTGCCCAGCTTGAGGTGCCCTGCGGTGGAGGCGGCCTCGCTGGAGATACCTTCCATCATGTCACCATCGCCGCACAGCGTGTACACATGGTGGTTGAACAGCTCAAAGCCCGGCTTGTTGAAGCGCGCGGCCAGCCATTTTTCCGCCATGGCCATGCCGACAGAGTTGCCACAGCCCTGCCCGAGCGGGCCGGTGGTCGTCTCAACGCCGGTCGTGTGGCCGTATTCCGGGTGGCCTGGGGTTTTGGAATCAAGCTGACGGAACTGTTCAAGGTCGGCAATGGTCAGGGAGGGTTCATTGGTGACCTTCCCGTTCTTCACCTGCCGCACGCCTGCCAGATAGATCAGGGAATAGATCAGCATGGAGGCATGGCCGATGGACAGAACAAAGCGGTCCCGGTTGGGCCAGAGCGGGTCTGCCGGGTCGTAATTCAGAACGTCCTGCCACAGGGTATACGCCACAGGCGCCAGCGCCATGGCAGTGCCGGGGTGGCCGGAATTGGCTTTCTGAACGCCATCCATGGAGAGCGTGCGGATGGTGTTGATGCACAGGTTATCGAGGTTGGCCGTCCCCCCGGCTTCCTGACCGGCCGGTGCGCGAAGAGGGGTGGAAAAAGAGGCACGCATGCTAACCTATCCTTCAGAATGGACGTTTTTTGTTCTGGCCCGGTAAGACCCCGCCACCGGAAGAGCCCGGCGGGACGTCAGGGGTATGCACATTCACACGGTCCGGCGTTATTGGGCAAGAGAGCAGGTGTGAGACTTTTCTGCTTCTTTTAAGACGCAGGACCGCCCTCTGCTTTCCCAACGCAGCAGGGCAGGCGGGGGCTGCCTGCGGGGGCGGGTAATCTCATTTTTAAGATTATTCCCGCTGGCAAAATAGACCCTGCGGGATAGGCTGAAACCGGCTGGAGCAGCCTTTGCGCCCCGTTTCAGGGCGGCAAAGTCTGACGGTCCCGCGGTTGTAACAAGTGGCATCACTTGCGCGTGAGGTGTGGCGGAAAGGGCTGTGCAACACCACTTGGGGGGTAGCGCATAACACGGGCCGGGCCTGCTTCCGGCAGAGCAGCCCCGCCATGGTCAGGAAACGCTGCACAGGCCGGGACGTTTACGATATAGAGATGGTTTACAGTCTAGAAATCAGCAGTCGCGGCACGCTCCGGTCCGTCAGGCCTCGGGGCAGGTGCTGCGTCTGAGTTCTGTAAGAATTTTTCCGGAGGTCGGGTATGACACAGCTTTCTTCTCAGGACCCGCAGTCTCAGGGCACGCAGGCCCTTGGTGCACAGGCTCCGGGCGGGCAGCCCGCAGGTGCACCGGGCACGGGAGCCGCCTTTGGGGACTTCACGCAGGAGCAGGTGGAAGCCTTGTTCATTAATGCCGCGCGGGAAGGCGAGGCCGATCTGCTCTCCAGCTTTCTGGATGCGGGGATGGACCCCAATCTGCGGGCGGAAAAAGGCTACACGCCGCTGATTCTGGCCTCCTATAATGGCCATGTGGAGGCTGTCAGCACGTTGCTGGCGCGCGGTGCCAAGCCTGACCTGCAGGATGAAAAAGGGGCAACCGCGCTGGCGGGGGTGGCCTTCAAAGGCTCTCTGCCACTGGCTCGCCTGCTGCTGGATGCCGGGGCGCAGGTGGATGTGCCCAACGCAGTGGGCCGCACCCCGTTGATGTTTGCCGTCATGTTCGGGCGGGATGATATGGCAAAGCTGCTGCTCGGCGCCGGCGCCAGCCCGACCCACCGGGATGGCGAAGGGCTGAACGCGCTGGATCTGGCCCAGCGGCAGGGCAACGCGGCACTGGTCGCTCTGATAAAAGCGCAGCAGGCCGGGTAGGGCTGACGCCGCACGGGCTTTTCAGGCTCAGACGCATCAGTTAGGGGTTAAGGCAGTTCCGTCCGGGGCTGCCTTTTCTTTTTGCGGATGTTTTCAGCCATGAGCCGTTTCTGGAGTCCTCTTGTTCATCGCCTGACGCCTTATGTGCCGGGTGAGCAGCCTAAAATGGCGGACCTGATCAAGCTGAACACCAATGAATCCCCTTACGGGCCATCCCCCCGCGCGCTGGAGGCCATGAAGGCGGCGGCGGATGATAGCATGCGCCTGTACCCGGACCCGGAAGCCACCCGCCTGCGCACCGTGCTGGCTGAGCGTGTGGGGCTGAAGGCGGAAAACGTGTTCGTCGGCAACGGCTCGGATGAAGTGCTGGCTCATGCCTTTCAGGCCTTTTTTGCGCATGGTGAGCCGATCCTGTTCGCGGACGTCACCTACAGTTTTTATAAGGTCTATTGCGGCCTGTATGATCTGCCCTATCGCCTTGTGCCGCTTCACGAAGACATGGGCATTGAGGTTGCTGATTACGCGGGCCCATGCAGCGGTGTGGTGCTGGCTAACCCCAACGCCCCGACGGGCATCGGGCTGGATCTCAGCCACGTCCGCCGCCTGCTGGACATGCACCCGGACCGGGTTGTGCTGGTGGATGAAGCCTATGTGGATTTCGGCGCGGAAAGTGCTGTGGCACTGGTGAAGGACTATCCGAATCTTCTGGTGGTACAGACCTTCTCCAAATCCCGTGCGCTGGCCGGGGCGCGGGTGGGGTTTGCGTTTGCGCAGCCTGAACTGATTGAAGGGCTGACCCGCGTGAAGGACAGCTTCAATTCCTACCCGCTGGACCGCATCGCGCAGGCCGGGGCCACCGCGGCCGTGGAGGATGAAAGCTGGTTTCTGGACAGTGTACAAAAGGTGATCACCACCCGTAAAACGCTGTCTGCAAAGCTGGCCGCTCTGGGCTTCAAGGTCTTGCCTTCACAGGCAAATTTTGTCTATGTTCACCATGCTGACCGCGATGCTGCGGAACTGGCGGCAGACCTGCGGGAACGCGCCATTATCGTCCGGCATCTGCGCGGTGTGCGCACATCCTCGTGGCTGCGGATCACGGTTGGAACGGACCAGCAGTGCGAGATGCTTCTCTCAGCCCTGCGGGACATCCTCCTCCGCAACCGCTGAAGACGGCGTCCCGGCAGGCTTTGAGCCTGCCAGACGGGTTTTTGTGCGTACTTTACATAAAAAATAGTGTTTTTCCCGCTTGTCCGGCCCCTTTTGCCGGAGGAGCGGGCGTGTGTCTGTGTGCTCTGGCAGCCTGTGGCTGCTGAAGGGCAGTTAGAATATTCAAGGGAGAAAACCCATGCGTGCCTTTCATGGTCAGATGTCAGACAACCAGCCCATCCGCCGCAGCCTGCCGGAAAAGCAGAAACAGCTGCGGGACCTGAAGGAAACGCTGGCTGCCATGAAATCTCACACCTCTCCGGCCCTGCGGGAGAGCGTGCGCAAGCGGATTGCGCAGCTTGAGGCGGAAATTACCGCCGCACCGCTGCTCAAACCTACCCGTAAACCCGCCGCAAACCCTCGTGCCGGTGGGGATGCCCGTCGTCCGGCCCGGCCTGTGCGCCCGCGCTAAGCGGCCTTGCAGACTGAACGGAGCCTTGGTCCTGTAAGTCTGCTGTGATATGAAGCGGACCAAGTTTGCGGCGACCGGCCGTGGACAGGTGCGCTTCCTTACGGGACAGGCAACGATCGCCCTTTCGGGACACAGGGAGTTCAGTGATGGCCGGAACAGCCTCCTCCACTTTGCCTGAGCCAATCTCGGAAGGCGGTACGCTGCTGCGTGATGGCCTGATCTGGGCCATTTTCTGCCGCCCCGGGCATGAGCCGGTGGAGCTTGAGCGTGAGGTTGTCACCCAGCGCCTGCTCACCGGGGCGTTTCCGCCGGAACTGGCGGAAACGGACGGGTGGGCATGGTTCCACTTTGATATTGTCCACACCCTCTCCCGCACCCAGATTGAAAGTATTCCTTCCCTGCCGGAAGAAGTGCGGCAGGTGCTGACCAACCTTGAGCGCAGCATCCGTCTGGACAGCGAGGACGAGACGGTTTTTGGCGCGCTTCCCGCCTTTGATGACACCACAACGGATGATGACCGTAATGTCAGCACATGGCGGTTCGCCCTCCAGCCGGATTTGCTGGTCACAACCCGCCGCCACCCGATTCCCGCTCTTGGCGTGGTGTTTCATGAACTCCGGCGCGGGCTTGTGCCGCGCTCCCCCGCCAATCTGGTGGACCGCGCGCTGCTGGAGTTTGCCGATACGCTGCGGCGGGACTTCGCCCGGCTGGACGACCAGCTCGACCGTGCGGAAGATGTCCTGCTGATGCTGGACCGCGATACCGACCTTGGCCGCATGAGCGGTCTGCTCGGCCTTGTGCGCCGCCGGTCTACGGAACTGCGGCGCGTGCTGGCCCCGGTAGACCGTATTTTCCGGGATGAAGAGCTGGAACTGCCGGAATGGGCGGAAGATGACCTGCGAGACCGCTCCCAGCGGCAGGTTCACGCCGCACTGGATGACCTTCTGGCCTTGCAGGACCGCGCGCGCTCTTTGCAGGACGAGCTGACGTCCAATCAGGCGGAAGAAACCAACCACCGGCTGTATATCGTCTCCGTCGGCACGACGTTGATGCTGCCCGCCACGTTTGTCACCGGCTTTTTCGGCATGAACACCGGGGGCATGTTCCTCACGGACGGATCATGGGGCACGGTGGAAGCAGGTGGCCTGTGCTTTGCCATCATGCTGGGCACATGGGTGCTGCTGAAGTTTACGCGCCTGCTTTAAAAGCCTGCATACTCGCCTGCTTCTGAGTCTGTGATGGATGCAGCCTGACCTTCTGGGCGGAAGACTGCAAAACAAAGGTAAAGATCCTGAATCTATTTAATTTTCAGGGTCAGCCCGGCAGGTCCGCCACAGGGATGCGGAAAGAAAAACGCAAGATGAAGACAGTTAAGGTTTTGTGAAATTCTTTGTTAGGCCGGTGAAAAAAATAAAAAACTGGTCTTAATGCGACTCAGTGCAACACAGGTACTGGTTCCCATGCTCCATTTTGCTCCGTATTCGGTGCTTTCCATTCTGGCGCTGACCACATGCTTTCTGCTGGTCTGCGTTTTTGAATTTGTTAACGGTTTTCATGATACGGCCAACGCCGTAGCAACGGTTATTTACACCCATTCCCTCAAGCCGCGCGTGGCTGTGATCTGGTCTGGCCTGATGAACTTCATCGGCGTGCTGGCCGGGGGTATCAGCGTGGCATACGGGCTGGTGGAACTGCTGCCAGCCGATGTGCTGTCTCCCCCCAACGGAGACCCTGCCGTCCCGATGCTGATCGCACTGTTCGGCACGGCGCTGGCATGGAACCTGTTTACCTGGTGGTTCGGTATCCCCAACTCCAGTTCCCATTGCGTTATCGGTGCGCTGATTGGCGTGGCGATCGGGGATGCGTTCCTGCATACGCGCGGGCTGGGCAACAGTGTTGACTGGTCCCAGATCTGGAAGGTGCTGCGCGCACTGGCCATCTCCCCCATTCTGGGGCTGATCGGGGCCGGTGGCCTATATTTTATCCTGAAGCATCTGGTGAAGGACCCGGAACTGTATCAGCCGCCGCAGGGTGAAAAACCCCCGCATGGCTGGGTGCGCGGTCTGCTGATCCTCACCTGCACAGGCGTCAGCTTCTCGCACGGCAGCAACGATGGTCAGAAAAGTATCGGCCTGATCATGCTGACCATTATCGGCATCCTGCCGGCTACGTTTGCTCTCAGCCCGAATGCTGGTTCCCATATTCCGCAGATTGCCCCGCAGGAGGTTATCGCTGCCCCCCTGCTGCAAAAATATGACCATGACGGCCTGCGGGATGAAGCTCTAGCTTCTGTCGAGCGCCTTCAGGCGACGGACCCCACCAAGGTTGTGGCCTCTCAGCTGCGCGCCGATATCTATGAAGTTCTGGCAGGCCTGAAGTCTGTTGCGTCCAATGCGGAGGCTTCCGCTGCCGAGAAGAAAAGCGCTAAAGACATCAGTGGTGCCCTGCGCCCGACTGTGGAATATGCCCCCTGGTGGGTGCGGCTGCTGAGCGCTCTGTGCCTCGGCCTTGGCACCATGATCGGCTATAAGCGCATTGTGCATACGCTGGGTGAGAAGATTGGGAACACGCACCTCACCCCCGCACAGGGTGCCTCGGCCGAACTGGTCGGCGCGGGCCTGATTGCCACAGCGGGTTATACCGGCCTACCGGTCTCTACCACCCACATCATCACGGCCGGTATTGCCGGGACCATGCTGGGCTCTGGCAGCGGGATCAACCCGAAGATGCTGACCAAAATTGCTCTGGCATGGATCTTCACGCTGCCCATTACCATCACTATCGCAGCGACGCTGTTTTATGTCATTAGCATGTAAACGGTGTGCGTCCTGCCCGGGTTTCTATGCGCGGGCAGGGGGGCGGAATACAGAAAGCTCAGGCTTTTTGATCACAGGGCGGGACAGGCAGCACTCTGCCGGTCCCGCCTTTTTTATTGTCTGTCTGCTCAGGCGCCTCGCGGGGCCAGCAGAATGAGGGACGCCCCCGCCAGACACACCAGCGCCCCCAGAATTTCCCATTTATCCGGCGTGCGGCCTTCCACCACCCGCATCCAGACCAGCGATGCGGTGATATAAACGCCGCCATAAGCCGCATAGGCCCGGCCTGCGGAATCAGACTCAATACGTGTGAGCAAAAACGCGAACAAAATCAGGCTGACAAGGCCGGGGAGGAGCAGCCATGCGGAGCGGCCTTCCTTCAGCCAGAGCCAGACCGCAAAGCATCCGGCAATTTCTGCAAAACCGGCCGCCAGATAAATCAGAAAAGGTTTCAGTAAAAGCACGGCCTGCCTCACGCTGTGGCTGCAAGAGCCGTCAGCTTTACAGGGTGCCTGCGGTGGCAGCAATCATCCGGCCTTTACCGGCCCCGGCGTTCAGGCCTGAGCGTCCGGTACCTGCATGTCCACCCGGTAGGCGGCCAGCACATCGTCAGTTGCACCATCCATACGGATCTGCCCGCCTTCCAGCCAGATCAGCCGGGTGCACCATTCTTCCAGCACGTCCAGCGCGTGGGAGGTGATCACCAGAATATCCGTATTGTTCACCACGGAAGACAGGCGTTTTTCCGCCCGCTCCCGGAAGTGGAAGTCCCCGGCCATAAACCATTCATCCATCAGCAGGATCTGCGGGGTAATGGCCGTGGCCAGACCAAAGCCCAGCCGCACAATCATGCCGGAAGAATAGAGCCGCACCGGGAGGTCTAAAAACGTATCAAGCTGGGCAAAGTCTTCCACATCTCGCTCAAGCTGATGGATCTGTGCGGTGCTCAGCCCTTTGTGGCGGCCCATCAGGGTAATGTTTTCACGCCCCGTCAATTCCGGGTTCATGCCGGAATTAACGTCCAGCAAGGCCGCAACCTGCCCGCGAATATGCACATTAGGGGCATCCGGCATGTAGATGCCCGCCATGACCCGCAGCAGGGTGGATTTGCCAGCACCATTATGGCCAATCAGCCCGACACGTTCTCCGGCCCGGATTTCGACAGACACATTCTCCAGCGCCTGCACATAAACCGGCCCGCCATCCGCACGGTTCATGCGGACTTCCCCGCCCGTGCGCAGGCTGCGGGAACTGGCAAGAGCCGCTTTGCCACGCTTGAACAGCATCTTTTTCAGGGACCGTGCGCCACCATGAAAAATCGGGAATTCCAGAGAGAGATCCCGGATGCTGATGGAGGAGGTGCCGGGGGCGACGCGCCCGGCGTCAAAAACAGAACCGCTCATACCCAGAACGCCAGTTTGCTGCGGGAGCGGGAAAAGACAAACAGGGCCAGCAGGCAGAAAAACACGCTGATCCCCCCGGCAATCAGCCAGGACGTCGCGGTGGGGATCTGCCCCAGAAAGGGCCTGCGCACAATTTCCAGCAGGGAATAGAAGGGGTTGAAATACAGCCACCAGGCATGGGCACCCACCTGCTTGGGCTCCCAGATAATGGGGGTGATGTAGAAGATAATCTGCATCACGCTGCCAACAATGGGTGGAATATCGCGGAAGCGCGCACATGCGCAGCCCAGCAGCAGGCAGAGGGCTACGCTGTCTACCAGCCAGACCAGCAGGGCAGGCAGCGCCAGCACGACGTCCGCCCCCGGCGAGATACCAAAAATCAGAAAAACCGCGACCGGCACAACCAGATTATAGCTGAACACAATCCCGCAGCGCATCATGGTCCGCAGGGCCTGCACGGTATAGGGCATGTTGACGGAACGCAGCGTTTCCGTGGCGCGGGTAAAGGTGGAACAGCTTTCCAGAATTAAGGCGGAAAGACCTGTCTGCCATAGAATTATCGAAATTGAGAGGTACGGGAGGTAGTCTCTCAGAACAAGATGAAACAGCTGGGAATAGATCAACCCCATGGAGCCGATCATGACCGCCGTTGTCAGTGTCAGCCAGAACGGCCCCAGTGTGGACCCGCTGAATTGCAGCCTGATATCCAGCCAGCCCAGCGTTGCGGCCAGACGCCACAGCCGGAAGCCATCCGCAATGTCCTTGCAGGCCATCACAATGCGCGAGCGCGTGCGTGGTGCTGAGTCCAGCAGGCGGGTGTGTTCAGAAGAACCGGAACTGACCATCATGCTTTCTCGCCTATCCGATCACGCCGCCGCCCGCAACTCCCGCCCGCTTCGGCACAGCCCCGGCCCGCGCGGGCAGGCCCGCCGGGCGTGTGGCGGGAGCAGGGATGATGTGTTGCATGAGAGAGGCTGGCGTTATAGAGACTTAGAGAAGATTCTTTCCATATACTCTCAGGAGAATCCCCGGCTGGCCCGTGGTGCCTCCTCACGTGGGCAGGGCGGATATACCCGATGACATCCAGACGACCCCCCTTGCGGTTTTATCAGTCCCTTGCTCCCCGGTGGCGTAAGGCCCTGCGTCGTGCGGCAAAAACGTCTCCGGCCCTTGGCCTGCTCGGGCTGCTGGCAGCCTGTGCGGGGCAACCCGGCACCGATGGTTCTCCGTCCATTCCTGTTGCGGAAGAAGCCGCGCAGTACCGTGCTCACGCCCGTTCCTACTATGCTCCGCCCGGCCCGCCGGAAGATCCGTGGGGACCGTATATTCAGGAAGCATCCAAACGGTTTGACGTGCCGGAGGAGTGGGTCCGTGCTGTCATGCAGCAGGAATCTGGTGGGCGGCTGTTCCATAACGGCCAGTTTGTCACCTCCGCGCCGGGGGCCATGGGGCTGATGCAGCTTATGCCCCCCACATATGACTCTCTGCGCTATGCCTATAATCTGGGGGATGATGCGTTTGACCCGCATGATAACATCATGGCGGGCACGGCCTATATCCGGCAGATGTATGACGTTTATGGCTCACCCGGCTTTCTGGCGGCCTATAACGCTGGTCCGGGGCGGCTTGAGGATTTCCTGACGCGCAACCGCACCCTGCCGCGTGAAACCCGGAATTATGTGGCCTCCATCGGCCGCCGTATTGTTGGCATCTGGCCCGCTAACCGCTCTCAGGCGGATATGCTGGTGGCCAGCCATGACAGTATGGCCATGGCCTACCAGCCGGTGCAGTCCAATACGGAAACCAGTTCGGTCCGCACGGCCTGGCAGCGCAAGCAGTCCGGCCTGCCCGCGGATAGCCAGCCGGTGCAGGTGGCGCAGGCGGCGGAAAGCAACGGCACAGATACGCCGTCCTACGGGGCGGACTGGCATCCTGTGGCGCGTGCTTCTGCGTCTTCCACGCGGAGTGACGTCAGCTCTGTCTGGGCACAGCGTATGGCCAAAGCGGGTGCGGTCTCTGTCCCTGCGTCTGAAGCGCCGGTGCAGGTGGCGCAGGCGGTGGATGCGTCTGAACCGGTTGAAGATGCGGCGGATAAAACGCAGTCCGAGCCTGCCTCTCCCACGGTGTCTTCCCCCATTATCCCGACGCAGGCGCATGTGCTGCGTGTCGCCGCTGTAACCCCGGCCGCAACACCCAGCCGTGGCCGGTCTTTTCATCTGGTCTCCCCCGCAATGGCGGAACCAGCTCCGTTGCTGAGCAAAAAAGCCCGTGCCCAGGAGCCGCGCAACTGGGCCATTCAGGTTGGGGCGTTCAATACCGCGTCCATGGCGCAGCAGGCCACGGGGCAGGCCCGTAATCAGGCTACACTGTCCGGCGCCAAAGCGCAGGTTGCGGCTGTGCAGGTCAAAAAAGGCCGCCTCTATCGCGCCCGCCTGACCAACCTGTCCCACACAGATGCTGTCGCCGCCTGCCGCCGCCTGAGCGGGTGCGTGATTGTCTCCCCGGATTCTTCCCGCTCCTGACGTTAGAGCGAAGTTCTTTTCCGTAGACGGTAAAAAAGACCAGTCCTGATCCTTTTGGGTTTCAGGGCTGGTCTTTTTTTGTGGGTTAAAAAATGACTGTGCCACTTTTCAAAAGTGGGCGTTTTTTCTTCAAAAAAGAAAGCTTTTCACGGTGGGAGCCTGTATGGGGATGCCTCAAAGGCCGTGTTAGTCGAAAAGGGTTGAGTGGAGATCATGGGTGATAAAGGGCGTCATGTCTGGGCCAGAGATTTACAGTCACTGATATCTGGAAGAAATCGCATCCTACTCTTTGCGCTTGTTTCTTTTTTGATATTTCTGGTGCAGGTATTTTACGGATTTGGATATCATGCCTTTGGGGATGAATCCGGACATGATATTGGCGGCTGGGCGATTGAAAACGGGGATATTCTCTACCGCGACTATATCGACGCTCATGGTCCTCTGGTCTTTTTCGCAACATGGCTGCTGGGAAAGGTTGTTGGGTACCACTACGCCTTTCTGTTTCGCCTGAATGCCCTCTTTATCACCCTGATTTCGGCAACCGGGCTGTATTTTGTGAGCAGCGCGGCCTCATGGCGGGAGCGTTTGCTTTCCCCAGCACTCTTTCTTGGTCTGTTAGGTCCGGTCTGGATCGTGCAGGCTCTGAATATGAACGGGTATTGGATTTTTGGCGGAAATCTGACGGTTCTCGCCTGCTCTTTGCTTGTTGTTCCTGCCCTTCTGGATAAACCGGTGCAAAAATGGGCTGCTGCTGCGGGCGGCGCGGCTCTGGTCCTTTTGCCCTTTGTGGCTTATTCTTTTCTTCCGGTTACGGCGCTTTTTACCTTATCTCTTCTTGCTGTATTATGTCGCCGGACAGCAAAGCTGAATAGAAAAGACGCTCTCTACAGCCTTCTGGGTGCAGCAGGCGCGCTGGGGATTTTTCTTTTGTGGATGCTGCTCTATGCAGATCTCAAAGGTTTTATCGTTTACCATTTTATTAACAATCAATTTTATTATGCGCATTATATTCCCTTCGGGTTTGTCGCTGTTTTCAAAAGCCTTCGGCCTTCGCTTCTCCCGGCTAATCTGGTCCAGACGCTAGCGGTCTGCTCCCTGCTGCTCGGAAGCCTGATTCTTCTCGTCAGGACCCGTTATAAAATCGCAGGGCTTATCGCTATAGCAGGTCTTTTGTCTCTGGATGCGCGGGGCGGCACAACATTTCAGAATGGTGCGTTTGTGGTCGCGGCATTAGGGTTTGTCGCCCAGATGGTGCCCTATTGGCTGAATGAATCCAGATACAAATTAAGTACAGTTTCCGCTCTTCTGGTCGTATGTTCTCTACTGGTCGGCCTGCATGCTGTTTCTACCCCCTTTGGGGAGGATTATGTACAACGCAAACAGGCAGGTTTTCATCCTTTTAAGAAAAGCGATAACCTGATTGACCAGAAAATCCGTGAATACGCGCATCCTGATGAACGTATTCTAGTTATTCCCTATAATCCAAACGTCTATATTGAGGCCGACCGGCTTCCCATCAAAAAATATCATGCCTATCTGCCGTGGGAGGCGGATTATGCAAAAAGTCCTGTCGCGGGGTATGAACGCGATATTTGTGTTGATCTTCCTAAAAACCCGCCGCCAGTAATTTATTTTGATAACTGGACCGTATGGGGGATCTGGAAGCCGGAAAACTTCATGGGCTGTGTCGTCCAGCTTTTGCAGACGCAGTATACGCTGCTGCCCGGTATTCCTGACGTTTATGTGCGGAAGGACCGCCTAAAGCAGTAATGTCTCTCTCATGAGCAGAAACGAGGCACGGTTGTGCCTCGTATGTTCAGATATGTGAGACTGTTAGCTTTTCTGTTTTTCTCCGGCGGCTTTCCCAGCCCCAGCCCCAGCCCCAGTTCCAGCTCCCGGGGGCGGCAATGGTGCGTTGTCACGCCCGGAATAGCGGTCGATAATCTGGCGGATTGCCCCGGCGGCTTCCTGTGCGGCCACCACGGCGACGTCACCCCAGTAGCCATCCAGTGAATGCGCCTCAATATCGTGCAACTGCGTGGCGGCTCCGGCTTCCTTCCCGCTCTTGTCCGTTACACGCCAGACAATTTCAATATGCTGCTGCGGGTGGCCCGTGGTGCCTGCCGGGCCGGGGCTCAGTCTGACCGTTGTCACGACGGTAAAATCCACGTTTTCCGTCGTGTTCTGGAGCGTGTAGGCCGTATTGCGGAAGGAGGCGGCAAAGGCCCGGCTGAGCGAGATATTGCCGTCACCCGGTGCTCCCGTCACACCTTTAAAGTAAACACGCGCAGCGCGATGCTTCAGGCTGTGCGGGTCTTTTTCCATATCATCCGCCTGAATACCTGTCAGCACGGAGGCTACTTTGGGGGCGGCATCCTGCGCAGCAAGGCTAAGGGTCGCGGGGTCCGCGGCTGTCCAGAGCGCGGCCTGAAGCGGCTCGCCTTCCTGCGTGGCGCGGACTTCATTTTTCGGGGTCATGACCATATAGACCGGCACAATCTGGTCCCCGCGCTGGTCAGCCCGCATTTTCAGCCACCAGTCTCCGGGGCGGACGGGTTGTGCCATGGCGGGAATGGTCTGTTGCAGCAGTTCGGCCGCTACATCCTTGCTCCATAGTCGGGCAGCGTCAGGCGAGAGCCGGCTATCGGTCGGGACAGGAATATCCAGCCGGGAGGGCGGGGCATTGGCGGCCAGTCGCGCGCCTTCCTTGCCGGGGTCAGAAAAAGGATGCGGCATGTCAATGCAGCCGCTCAGCAGGATCATGCCCGAGAGGGGAAGGGCCGTGTGGCGGAAAAAACCGCTCATCCGTTCTGCGCTCCTGTCGCAATGACTGAAATCTGGTGCCCGATTGGCCCACCACCGGCCAGCGTGCGCCGCCGGTGGCTGAAGAAGCGGGCCTCATCCGCCCGTGTGTCCACGCCAAGGGCCGCCACCTGCCCGATCCCGGCACGTTCCAGCCGGAACACACACCAGCCTGCCAGATCAAACTGATAATGGCCCGGCTTGCCGGGGGTAAAAAACCGGGCGGCCTGCGGGTCGGCCGAGGTAATGGCGGCGTGCATGTCTTCGCCTGTTTCGTAGCTTTCCTGCGCAATACAGGGGCCAACGACGGCGCGGATGTCTACCGGATTTTCGCCAAGAGCCTGCATGGCCTCCAGCGTGGCTTCCAGCACCCCGGCCAGCGCGCCGCGCCAGCCCGCATGGGCCGCGCCCACGGTCCTGCCGTCTTTTGAGGTAAACAGAACCGGGGCGCAGTCCGCCGTAATCACACCCAGCGCAACATCGGGCAGGCGTGTGACCATCGCATCCGCCTGCTCACCCTCTCCCGGGGCCCAGGGCGTTTCCACCGTGATCACGCGGGGGCAGTGGATCTGGGTCACACCCAGCAGCTTTTCCGGTGCAACACCCAGACAGGCAGCCACGCGGCGGCGGTTTTCCGCCAGACTGGCCGGATCATCCCCCGAGCGGGTTGAGCAGTTCAGGCTGGCATAGGGTCCGGTGGACACGCCGCCTTCCCGCGTAAAAAACCCGTGCCGGGCGGGGGCCAGAAGGGGGCTGGTCAGAGGGGACGGGCGCGTTGAAGC
>NZ_JACRVR010000035.1:0-31857 GCF_018811975.1 Acetobacter sp. P1H12_c
TCATCTTCCAAGGCCTTCAGTCGTTTGGCCTCAGATACCTCAAGGTCATCTTCCAAGGCCTTCAGTCGTTTGGCCTCAGATACCTCAAGGCCACCATAGCGGGTCTTCCATTTGTAAAACGTCGCATCACTGATCCCGTGTTTGCGGCAAAGATCAGAGACCTTGAGCCCAGCCTCCTGTTCCTTCAGCACCCCTATGATCTGCTCTTCCGTAAAACGACTGCGTTTCATTCGTCCGTATCCTTCTCGATCGGACTCTACTTTAAAATGGTTACATTTTCGGGGGGCACGTCAACAGATACCCATGGTCCGGAACTAAACCGTGACACGTCCAGTTTATCGCCGGAGTGCCGGCCCGATATGGGGTAGGTTATGCCAGATCCGGAGTTGGTAGGCGTGGTTGAAAATAGGGGTTGCGGAATTATAGTTCCCGACGCGCTCCCAGAACTTCCGACTATCCTCGGGCGTCGAGGCCCCGATATTGCGCGACAGTATCCACGCGCCGACATGGACGTTCAGGCAGTCATCCGCAAGAAGAGCATCACGGCTGATACCAAGGCGCGCCAGTTCGGGTAGATGGATGGAGTTGATCTGAGCGGGACCGATATCGTAGCTGCCGTTGCTGTTTTTGGAAATAGTGCCCCGTTTGCCATTCTCGGTTTTCAGGACCGCCTGAAGCAGAATGACGGGAAGATGATATCGGGAGGCCGCTGCGGTCACACAGCGATTATCGCTGGACGCGACAGGCGCAAGAAGCGGTCGAGACCCGGTCGGCCGAGGCACGAGCCGGGCGCGCGCCATCAGCCATGTTCCGGCGGCGATATTCACGCACATATTGCGCCGGACGGCATCTTCGGAAAAGCCGGAGCTGACGAGGAGCGGCAGGCTGGCCGGGCTGATGGCCATCGCGCCGACGCCCCGCCGCGTTCGGGTGAAGAGTTGGTGTTCCACCGCGCTCGCCGGAACATGATAGGCTGCGGCAGCCTCTATGGCGCAGGGCGGCAGCGTCACGGCTGGTAGGCCTGCGTGTCGGCGGCAGAGTGTGATATCGGGTCTGCCGGAACATCAGTCATGCGTGCCAGGACACTGTCCGCCGCATCTCCGCAATGTGACGCGCAGTTGGCGACGAGGTGGGCCGTGTTGCGTGTGGTGCGAAGGGCCCTGCGCAGGATGACCGCGCCTGTCGGTCCCATGATGTCCTGCAACACGGCCGCGAGGCGCGCGACGTCATCCGGGCTCACGACCTGGAAAGCGGGGTTGCGTATGGCAGCATGGACCGCATTGCGAAATGCCGCGATATCCGCAAAACGGTCCGCCGGGTTTTTGGCAAGCGCGCGGTCGATTACCTCTGCTAGTGCGGGCGGGAGATCGGGGCTAAGGGTTAGAAGCGGCGCATGGGGATGGCCGACGATTTGTATGACCGTGCGGGTATAGTCGCTGCCCTGAAAGGGAAGGTTCCCGGACAGGAGGAAGTAGAACAGGCATCCTGCCGAGAAAATATTGGAAGACTGTGCCCAAGGCTCCCCGACTGCCTGTTCTGGCGACATGAGTGCTGCGTCCTCCGGGCGGGCGAGGGCGGGGTTCAAAAGGTCTCCCACGTCGCCCGGTGTGATGCCGAACTCCAGAATTTTCAGGTCATGGGATGGCGTTACGAAGAAATTTCTGAGCCGGAGATCGGTCAGGTCAAGCTGCTGTCGGTGGGCGGCCTCGAAGGCATCGAGCGCCTGCAGGATCAGGGAAACGGCGATGTCTACGGGCATGCCCCGGCGCTCCTCAAGAGGCCGGGCCGTAGCCAGAGGGTCCATGATGATGAAGGCATCATCACCCTCTACGACAAGTCCGTGCGAATTGAGGACGGCAGGATGGCCAAAACCCGAGACCTGCTGGATCTGACGGCTGATGCGCGCGCGATATGCGTCCCTCTCCCTGATGTCGAACTGGCGCAGATCGATCTGGCGGAGGCTGACATCGGCCAGGCTCTGACAGTCGATGGCGTTCAGAAGCACACCACGCTGATCGCGCCGGATGAACGTCGTAACCTGAAAGCGGTGTGGGGTGTCGGACGAAGAGGGCGATTCCGCTGTCATGCTCATGCCGGATATTGACGCAATGCCCCGAGGGCAGAGCCTGTGTGATAACAGTCTCTGGGCAGATGTGCGAGCGCGAACAGGATGCAATCAGGTTGCGGGTGTGCTTTCGTCCGCATCCAGCAGGCGGATAGCCCCGGAATAGCCCCGGCGCAGGCGTGTCATTGCGCGTGACATGTGCACCGCATCTGGATCGGGGTCGTTCAGTACCGGCACGTCGTCGAAATGGCCCAGACTGAGCGAGACCAGACTTGAGGTGACGATTTCCAGACGGCGAAGGACCGTCAGTTCCACCAGCAGGCAGAGCGCGGCCAGTGTCAAGCACCATAGCACCGACAAGCCGATATCTTCTCCCCAAGACCCGGTGCCCCAGAGTGGATGGGTCAGCAGCGCGAGAACACCCGGTGCGCCCACAAGGCCGAAACGCACGCGCAGGGCCCTCCGCATCGGGGCGGAAGGCGACAGGGAGGACAGAATGCGAGACATCAGCATAACGCGACAGACCAGTTTTGACGGAAGCGGGTGCTGCATGATGGACAAAGAATGCGGTAGCGTCACCCTATCATTAGTCTGGATCATTATCCGGGGTGGGGGCGCTTGACCTCGTTTGACTCAGAATGTTTCTATCGGCTGCGGCCTGGGTAATCCTCCGGTCAGATGGCTTCGCAGAGGATGATGAATTCACGATGACCATGCCCGATATGAGCCTCCGGACACGATCGTCCGCGCGTATACTGGCCCGGATGGGAACCGCAGGCCTGTTTCTGGCGTGCGGACTCGTAGGGGGGTGTGTGTCCACGTCAGACGTCCAGTCCCAGAACGCCTCGCGCGAGCGCAGGGCGGCGCAGGATCCTGAGGCGCTTGCCCGGATTGGCGATGCCGCCGCACGCCAGAACGATATGAAGACAGCGGCTGCTTTTTACGGAAAGGCCGTGGCGCTGAAGCCCGACGATCTCCGTTTTGCCCTGTCCTATGCGGAGGCGCTCGCGTCTTCCGGCAGAGCAGAGGAGGCGATTTCCGCTGTGCGGGGAGCACTCCCGCACATGGCTGAGAATGGGAAGATGCGGCTGACGGTCGTTCTGGCCCGCCTTTTGACGGCCTCGCGTCATAATCAGGACGCGATCGCGCTTTTGCGGCCGGCGATCGCGTCCCGGCCCGATGATGCGGCCCTACAGATCGCAATGGGTGTGGCGCTCGATACGGCACAGGATCATGCTGGTGCCCAGACCGCTTATCGCAGAGCTCTTGCGATCGACCCGTCAAGCCTCTCGGCCCAGAATGATCTTGCATTGTCTCAGGCTCTGGCCGGGCATAAAGCCGAGGCTCTCTCCGACCTCCGTCGATTGCGGACACTGGCTGTGGAGCAGGGCGCGTCGGACGGGCAGATTGCAACCATCGATGGCAATATCGCCATCATCTACGCGTTGGAGGGGGACGTTCAGAATGCCCGCCGCTCTGGAGCGGGGGCGGCCGCCACGGACAGCGACCGCCGCGAGAATGCCCTCTTCTATTCATTGCTCGCGGCAGGGGGCGGGGGCAGGGACGTCATGCCGTCCCCCCCTGCCGACTGACCGATATTTCCCAGAAGCGCTCCACTCCCTGGCGTCCCTGTCGATCCTCCGCTGCCTCCCCCCGGTCCGGTGATGGAAGAACTGCCTGAAGATTGCTGGCTACCCTTCTCCTGATGCTTCTCCCACAGTTCGACAACCTGCCCGAAGCGGGCGCCGTTTGCGGGCTGAAGCTGTGCAGGATCGACCAGATCTCCAGCGTTATCGAGTTCCTGCCCGAGGGCGCGGGCCTGTGTGCAGGTGCCAAGAGCCGTCATGCTGCCTGAAACATCGCCAAACCACGAGCGTCGGAGCGCCCCCCCGCATTCAGGGAGGACGAGCGTATAGGCGTACAGAACGAACGTCATGGACGGATCGGATGTGTGTCTGATCCGGGCTGCGTTCACACCGGATCGAATCAGCGCCGCCTCCGTCAGGGCCGAAAGTCGCGGGTTTGCGGTATTGATGACCGCATGGATATCGCGGCCCGGCCCCAGAGAGGCGATGGCCTGCCGGATATCGGAATCAGGGCTATAAGCCGAGAGCGAACCCCTATGGACCAGTTGCCTAAGCAGCAGTGGGGGGGAAACCGCTTTCTGGATGGCGGTATTCTCGTTGCACCCCGCGAGAGCGGTGAGGCTGAGGCACAGGACAATGAAAGCTGCGCGTGTCATTGGTAGAGAAAGCCTCCCGCGCCGTGAAGATGAGGCATGCGCTCTGGGTCGGGTGATGTCTGTGTGCTGACGGCGGTTCGGTTGAGCAGTAGGGATTCCAGCGCCGTCGTCGGGCGCACGTAATCGGTTGGAAGTTCGGGAACGCTATCTCCCGGATGCACAACATAGGCCGTGACCACGATGATCAGTTCGCTCTCATTGCGCTGAAAGGATGTGGAGCGGAAAAGTGCACCCAGAACCGGGATGTCTCCAAGGCCCGGAACCTTGGAGATTGCGTTCTGCGCATTATTGGAAATCAGACCGCCAATGGCGAAACTCTGACCTGATGCAAGCTGTATGGTCGTATCAGCACGGTTTGTCCGGATTGCGGGAACGGATGAGCCGTTGGTTCCCGGGAACGAGTAGGCACCGTCATTGGCCGCGGTCGAGATCGTGCTGACTTCCGGGGCGACATGCATGGAAATCGTTCCGTCCGCCAGAACGGTGGGTGTAAAGGCGATGCTGACGCCGAAACTCTGATAGCTGATGCCCACCGTGCCGAAGCCTTGGGGGATGGGAACGGGAAACTGGCCCCCTGAGAGAAAGGTCGCAGGCTCGCCAGACATCGTCGTGAGGTTGGGTTCGGCGAGCATCGTAGCCAGCCCTTCTGACGCCATGGCATCCAGTGTTCCAGTAACGGATCCGTGGCCGTTGGTATAGCTGCCGGAAACGCCGTTCATGCTGCGGGCGGCATCGGTAATGAAACTTGCAGCATTCCCTCCGAGGCCGCCCGTTGCAGCACCGATGGCGAATGACCCGACATTATTGAAAACCGTACTCCAGTCGAAGCCAAGCTCTTGCGAAACGCTGCGCTGCACTTCCGCCACGCGCACGCGGAGGCTCACCTGAACGGGGGCGCCAATCGTCAGGCGATTGAGCACGGCCTTGCCGTCTCCCGCATATTGCCGCGCCAGTTCGCCTAGATGAGCGGCGGCGCGTGCGTCGGGAACGGACCCGCTCAGCACTACGCCCTGGGGAGATTCCTGAACCGTGATATTATGTCCGCCTTCAGCGAGAATGGCGCTTTTCATGGCGCTCATATCGTCATGAACCGTCACGTCGGAAGACAACATCGTCTGGCCGTTACGGTCCAGAATGATGATGGTTGTATGGCCTGGTTTCTTCCCGAACAGAAACAGGGTGTTATGTGCCGTGTATTGAACGTCCATAATTGCAGGGTCGGCGATCATGATATTCGACGTCGCGCGTGGCAAATGGATGATCTGGCCGCCACCCACGCTGATCTCCATCGACCGGGAAGCATGCCATGTGCTTTTCTGAGGGTCGGGCTCCTGGGCCAATGCAACGCCCACCCCCGGACCGAAGACAAGGCCGGACAGGAGAAAAAGGGAACGAAGTGTTCCGGTCGATGGTGACAAGAGGAACTCCCGTGTTTCTGGGTTTCCCGGCCGCAGGTTTCGGGGCGGGAAGGACCCGGCGGACCGGACCGCGTTCTGCCGGGATATTGATTTGCGGAACGGCAAGCTAGGTTGTCGCATGGGAAAGGGACGGAATTGCCGATCTGTGCGCGTGAGCCGTATATCCACCGGGGTCGGCGGCCTGCGTTCGGGGGCGCCTGGTTTTGCTTCTGGGGGCCAGCCTGTAGCCGACGCCGCGCACAGCCTCAATGGTGAGCGACGATCTAACGCTGCCGAGCTGACGCCTGATGCGGCTGATGCGCACCTCAAGCGCGTTCGGGCAGCAATCGGCCAGCGCGCCATAGGCGTCGTGCTCCAACCCCGAACGTGGCACGACCTTTCCCTTGCGGCGGATCAGTGATTCCAGAATGGCCGTCTCGCGCCTCTGGAGTGGCAGGAGGACGTCATTGACGCGCACTTCCCGGCTCTGTAGGCAGAGGGAGAGTTCCTCAAACCGGTAATGCTCCTGCACGGACTCCTGTGGACGCCGAAGAATGGCCCGGATGCGCGCCACCAGCTCGCGGGGATTGACGCTATGGCTCACACAGTCGTCTGCGCCGTTCTCAAGCGCGAAGATACGGTTCTGCTCTTCCGTCGCGATCATGATGACGTAGGGCGTTTTTACGACATCGCGCCAGTCCCTTTCGAGAAGATAGCATCCCTGTTCCTTGTTGCAGAAATACTGATCCACCACGATCAGATCGTAACTGTTGGCGAACAGGGCCTCTCTGGCCTCTGCTGAGGAATGAAAACTGTCCACGCCATATCCTGCGGCATGGATGGTCTGCACGAGGTTCCGGAAGCCGGTCTCCTGTTTGAGCAAGGTCATCAGTCGCATCGTGTCAGCCTTCCCTTATTCTGTGTCATGGCGGGGATTGCATGGCGTCGTGCGCGCACGCGCTGCTAGAAATAATGGTGCATGGTCATCAGGCCTGCGCCGCAGTGGAGATTTCTCCGGCAAGCCCCAAGCTGATCGACCCGATGGGATGGACGGGAAATTCGGTTGCGAGATCCTGATAGGAGAGCACAGGATGATCGAGATCGTTACGTACGAGAAAGCCGCGTACAAAACGGCGTATATCAACAGAGGTAATGACGATCGGTGTCATCTGGGCCGCGTTTTTCGGACGACCCTCGACTGACAGCCGTGTGCGGAACGCTGAGAGCAGACGCTGGGAAACATCCGGATCGAGCGCGAGAAACGAGCCGCCGGACGTGTCCCTGACGGCCTGACGCACAGCCTGTTCGACATCCTGGCCGAGAACGAGGCCCGCCATCGCCTTGTGAGAGCCTGCGTGGCGGTGACAGATCTGCCGGGAAAGAGCCTGCCGGACATATTCCACGAGCATGAGGGAGCGGGTTTCCTTCTCCCCCCACTCCACGAGGGTTTCAAGAATGAGCCGCATGTTTTTCAGTGGCACGCCCTCCTCGACCAGACGTCTCAGAATATCGGCCAAACGCTGGGTCGGGACGATCCGCATGGCCTCGCGCACTAGATCGCCGTAACTGGGCTCGAGACGCAGGACGAGACGGCGAGCTTCCTGAAGGCCTATGAACCGACCAACATGTTTGCGCGCGATCGTTCGGAAGCGGTTCGCGATGATGGCAGGTAGGTCGAGATAGCCGACACCGGCTGCCTTGAGGCGTGTTTCATCGGTCCGTGCAATCCAGAGCGAGGCCCCGCTGTCGGTCAATGGTTCGCCGTTCTGACTGGCTATCCCGGCGAGATCCAGATGAACCGGATCGTCGTGGAGGAGGAGATGATTAGGCAGAGCATCGTGCTCCTCGACCGGAACATCTTCCAGATCGATCGAGAAATGGAAGGCGTCGGTCTCCGCAGTCGATCGGATCGCGGGTTTCGGGCAGACGACGCCAAGATCGCTTTCTACATCCTCGCAGGCGATGGTCAGCAGCCGGTCGAGGCGCGGTCTGTCCATGACACGCATGACGGCGGGTGACAGGGATATGGCCAGAAGGGGGGAGAAACTGTCGGCGATGGCCGTGGCAGCCGTAGATTCCGTCGTGACCGATCGGGCGAATTCTTCCGCTTCCGCGATTTCGAGGGAGGTTCGGGAAAAACGGCCCCAAAGTTTCTTCCAGTCAGGGCGGCTGCCCAGAAGAAATAGAATCGACAGCCCCAGAAACACGGACTTGGGGAAGCCTGGAATCATCGCCATGATCAGCAGCATGATCGCGGCGACCAGAAGCGCGCGCCGGTCTGCCGTCAACTGTCCGACCATTTCCTTTCCAAGATCCTGCCCGTGGCTGCCTACTCTCGTGACGACAACCGCCGCTGCGATGGACAGGAGCAGTGCGGGGATTTGCGAGATTAGTGCGTCACCAACCGTCAAGAGTGTGTAGGTGTGCATCGCGTCGCTCAGGCTCAGTCCGCGCTGTGCAACCCCAATGCCAATTCCACCCGCCAGATTGACGCCGATGATCACAAGGCCCGCGATTGCGTCGCCCTTTACGAATTTGAGCGCGCCGTCCATGGCGCCGTGCAGGGCGCTCTCGCTGGCGAGTTCCTGACGCCGCTTCCGCGCCTCAGCCTGATCGATGTCGCCTGAGCGCAGATCGCTGTCGATGCTCATCTGTTTGCCGGGCATGGCATCGAGCGTAAACCGGGCCCCGACTTCTGCAACGCGCTCCGTACCTTTCGTGACTACGATGAACTGGACCGTCGTGACGATGGCGAAGACAACGAGGCCGACGACAATATTGCCCCCGATCACGAATTCTCCGAACGTGGCGACGATCGTGCCTGCGTCTCCGGACGTAAGGATGAGGCGTGTCACCGTGACTTCCAGAGCCAGGCGGAAAACCGTCGAGACGAGGATCATGCCCGGAAGCGCGGTCAGATCCAGCGGAGAGCGGAGATAGACCGCAACCATCAGCAGTAGCGCGGAGAAGGCGAGATTGCACCCAATCAGTATGTCAGCCAGCGCGGCGGGCATCGGCATGATCAGCATGGCAATCGTCAGCACCAGCACGGCAACTAGTGCAAGATCCTGGCGTTGAGAGACGAGGCGAAATGCGTTCTGGAAGTTCTTCATAAGGCAAGAGCCCGAACATTCGACTGGGCGAAGACTGAGAAAGCGGTCTGTGCTTCCTTGAACCGACCGGTTCTGTGAAGGGCCCGTGCGCGCAGGAGAGCATCGCCGGGCTCCTCGGTAGGGCGAAGGCGCCTGATCCTGTCGAGTACGACAAGCGCCAGCTCACCGCGTTTCATCGTGGTGTAGACATGAGCTAGAAGACGTAGGCAGTCGCAGTCATCGGGGTTTTCAGCCGCGACAAGCAACAATAACGGCAGTGCACGTGGCTCGCGATCGCATGACGCATACATATAGGCGAGCGAGAGAAGAAGGTCGCGCGGAGCCTGATCCAAGACATCACCCTCCGATGAGACTGTCGCGGTAGCGCATGAGCAGTTCAAGATTGTGCAGCTCGAAAGACAGTGCCTCCAGGCCACCGGGCACGACGGGGCCGAAACTGCTCTGCGCTCGCGCTTCCAGGCGCGTCAGAAGTGTTTTCCGCTGGTCGGATCTGAGAATGCCAGCGCTTTTCAGGTGTGGCATGAGATGGAGGAAAAGCGCGTCCGTCAGCGTCGGAGGCTCTATCCCCTCCGGTGCATGTTGGCGCACCGACAGGGTCTTGTGGAATGCGACGAGGTCAGGTGCGATAGCGGCATCCGGCGTATTGGTCACGACCTCCTCGATTGCATGGTCAAGGCGGATCATGGGTTGGGACGGGATGCGGCTCATGAGAATAACGCTCCTCAAATGGCAATCTGATTAGTAAGTCACGAGAAATTCATCATGTCCATCAAGAACTGAGACTTTATGGTCGGAAATATCAGTAATTTTCTGACCGGATTCCAGAATGGATCCAATATAATATCTCTGCCCTTTTATGGTCACATTTGCCCTTTGTCCCAACCATATACTTTGTATCGGCAAGGACAGTACTTTATTTGACGATTCTTTGACGTCGGAAATCCACGTATACTGCTGGCCATAAGATGCGTCAAACCATTGCTCCGCATCCCGGAACGCTGTCAGCCGCTCATGGGGGACTGCGCCGCTCACTGTTACGACACCACCGGAAACACGGACGGCCAGCCCGAAAAGATCATGGTTGCGAAGTTCGTGGATCACGGACTCTCCAAGATCGTGATCACTCAGCGCCATGTTCTGTTTCCGCGCTGGAAGATCCGACATCGCCTCTGATCCTGTTGAAGGCGAAGACGCGGGCTGAGCAGGGTTTGAGGCTGGATGCCAGAAAATCCCTTCCAACAGGAGAAGTCCGAGTATGCCTGCGACACATATGACGATGTTTCGTGTCAGGCTTTGAGCACTGAAAAGGGCCGGGAACCGGGAGATGGGGAAAGCGCTGGTATGGCCAGTTTCTGCGGTTGCGGTGTCCGTGATGCTCAGTGGAACGGACGCAATCCTGATATCGATCGGGAGCGCAAAACTATGGCTTTTTCCGCTGTCCAGAACGTGGTCATTGATGATGACGCCTTCAGCCAGGGCCGTGCATCTGAACTGTCCGCCCGGAAGTGGGGCGACGGCGAGATGGGAGGGCTGGATACCCTCGTCGAGCAGGGTGATGTCCGCGTCTGACCCGGAGCCGATCGTTACGGGGCGATCGCCGATTTCACATGTCGCATCCGCGTGCAGGCCGGAAAGAACGTGGAGGGCGAATGAAGGGGCGGAAAGCAGGTGAATTGCCGTTTGTCCCAGAGCAATGGATGGTTGGAAACAGTGGAGAGACCGGAACCAGCAGGCGCTGCTAAGATAGGTTTCTGTCTGTAACTTAATCTTGCTATCAAGAAACTATCGACTTGTCAGGAACCTGCAAGGAAGATTCACTAAATTTTCATAATTCTGATTGGGTCGCGATGGGAACCCCACTGACAAGACGGGTTGACCTTTATCGGGGGGGTATTTTCTGCATCGTAGAGCCACGATAGATCGTCACGCCATCGCTTTGAACTTCGCCCAGTGCGGCAATCGTCTGGTTGACCATCGCGCGGAAGCGGGGTGGCCCGAAGACGGTAATATGTTGCCCGTCAGGCGTGCGACGCACGGGAAAGCGTGCATCGGAAATCTGGCGGGCTTTCAGGGATTTCGTCAGGGTCGGAAACGGCACGCCATCGAGTGCGACATCCTCGGAGACGGTTTCCGACGCAGGCGTTACGAACAGGGTCTGGCCATCGAAATACCAGTCGAGATGGTAGTCCGTACAGATACGGTTGAGAAATCCACGTGGGGTAGAGGCCGTCAGCCCTTTCCGTACTGGCTGGGTCAGGGACGGGTCAGATGAGACGTGCAGATCGATATCCGCGCCAAACTGGTCCAGAGCCTGAATGACGCTGCCCTGAAGCATCGTGAACTGCCCCGTTTCGGGAAGGTAGAGCGGGGCTGCCCGGAGTGGCTGTGACAGAGCGATCACTGTCAGCCCCACATGGACGGTGGTTTTCGCAAGCGCCCACACAGAGGACCTGGTCGCCCTGTTATTCGGGGAACTGACCTGAAGACCGTCACCTGTCGGCGTCATGGCAAATGCAAATCCTTAATCGGCGACGCCGGGCAGACGTGATGCTTTCGTGTTCGGATGCATGAGGGGGATGGTTTGGTCAACCGGTATAATTGTCGCCGGGACGAGGTAGGGTGCAGAGCTGGTCAGGTTGAAGTCAGGATATGATGCGAGGACTGGGGCAGCACGAGACTGGCGAAGGTCGACACGAAAAAGGGAGAAGGACGATGTCTGGATTGGCCGGAATTGCCGCCGTCGCTGTCAGTCAGGCTGCGTCTGCTACGCCCTCGCTTACAGCCCCTGCGCCGGCTGGGGCGTTTCATCAGGCTGATAACGCCGCGTTTCACGATACGGCACGGACGCAGCTTGCTTTTTCCGAAGCCATTCCTGCATCTCCCATAAGTCAGATCGTTCCCGTACAGTCGGGGCCGACACTGGGCGACCGTATTCTCGATACCCTGAGTCGTATTGGCAGCAGCTTCGGCCGGCTCGATGCTCTCGCTCCGGAGGGGCTAGCGCCGGACCGTGCTGGACCAGTGATATCGGCTCAGACGCTGTCTGACAAAAATGGCGTGACGACGGGTATGGATACGGGCGGTGGGATTTCGCATCCTTCCGCAAAACATGATGTCCTGGCGGCTCATCATGCGGGTGCCCGTTCGGCAACAGATCCCGAAAGCCTGCTCGGGCGGATCCAGCAACAGGGAGAACAGCTTTATAATGAGTCGATTTCACGTCAGATCGCACTGACGAATGCTGAGTTTGAAACGCATGTCATTACCGTGGCGTCACAGGATATGGCCAGCACGCTTAAAAGTCTGCTGAGCCAGGGTGGATGATGGGAGTGAGGTGGGTCTCTGCTTCTCTGCTGATCCTGTGCCTTGGGCTGACGGCGTGCCAGTCCGAACTTTATACCGGACTATCCGAACGGGATGCGATGCAGATGGTTGCCATTCTGCTTCAGCACGGGATCTCTGCTGACCGCGTGATCAGCAAGGACGGAAGCAGTGCGATTGAGGTGTCCAGCAGCCGGATTGCCGATGCGGTCAATGTCCTGAAGGCTGCGCACTATCCGCGGAATGAATATGCGAGCATGGACAAGGTTTTCCAGCAGCAGGGACTTATCAGTTCTCCTGCGGCGGAACGTGCCAAGCTTTATTTTGGGATCAGTCAGGAGCTTGACCGCACTCTGAATGATATTGATGGCGTCGTGGATGCGCGGGTTCATATTGCGGCGTCAGCCAGTGACCCTGTGACAGGTGTGGAAAAACCGGCCACGGCCGCCGTTGTCCTACGTTACGACGAAGGAAGCAGCGCCGGGACGCTGATCCCGAAGATCAAGCAGCTCGTCGCCAACGCCGTGCAGGATTTGAGCTATGACCGAGTTTCGGTCATTTTGATTCCTGTTCAATCACAGAATATCCCGCTCACGCCCGCAGGCCCCGGTCCTCTTGCAGTAACAGGATGGGTTCTGGCTGTATTCTGGCCGTCGCTTGCGGGAGGGTGGTATCTCTGGAGGCGCTTTCGTGGAAAGAGGTTTACCTCCAGAACGACGCAGGTTGCCGTGGTTTCCGACAGGGCCGCATGAGCAGGGCGAACGCGACCGAAACACTTGTCGACCTTCATCCGTCCCATTTCCAGCGCGCGATGCCGATGCTGCGGCGCGAAACGGTGGAACGGATCCAGCGGTGTGACCGTCTGGCGCATCGTCTGGCGAAACTCATAGACTATCGCATTGACCGCCCGGAACAGGCCGCGTCGGATTTCGACGTTCTGGCGTACCGTCCGCGCTTTGAGGTGGAAGTGGCAGGACGGCATATGGGGGCTCTGATCTTCGGTCGGGCTCTGGCCCGATATGTCGATACGGCGTCAATAGCCGTCCTGAACCGGGAAGTAGGCACTTCGGCGCGTATGTTCGGGATCCGGCATTCCGTCCAGATTGTTTCGCCCATTGTGCTGCCGACTATTGAGGGAGGCGCGGAAGAGCTGGCTTCTGCGATCAATGACTGGGGGTGGCGTTGCTTGGTGCGATGGCGCGATCAGGTGTCACCGACCTGTCAGAAAGCAGCTACACTACGTCTGCCCGCTGTGGGGCTGCCGGATGCTGCGCCTGAGACAAGCGATGCCATCATCCGGCACGTTATCGCGACTTTCTTCGCTCCCGCAAACGTCAAGGAAGATGAAGCATTAGAGGAGAGTGGTATATGACCGAATTCGCCACGCTCTCCCCCGAACAGCGTATCCTGAACCCTGAAGAGATGACCCTGTGGTGTGAGGCGCAGGCAGCTTATCGGAGCGCTCTGGCGGACGCCAGTCGGCTGAGGGCCACCGCCAGAGCCGCTTACGACGCAGAAAAGCAGCGTGGTCTGGAGGAGGGCCGTGCGCAGGCGCGTGTGGAAATGGCGCAGCAGATCATGTCATCTGCTCAAGCCGCGTCGCAGGTGCTGCAAAATCTTGAGTGCAGCCTGCCAGAGATCGTCGCGGATATCGTGGCTGACATGCTCGGGCGCGTGGATATCAGCGACGTCCTGCCACTGGCAATCGAACATGGCTTGTCACGCATCCGGCGCGGGACGGTAGCACAGCTTCGGATTGCCCCGGACTGTGTCGCGCCTCTGGCGGAGTTCATGTCCCTTCTTCAGGACAGCGACAGTGGCGTGCACATCGAGGTGGACGCAGGTCTGGCGTCCGGCCGGTGTGTTCTGGAGAGCGAGTTCGGCGTGTCTGAGCTCGGCATCGCCGACCAGACGCGTCTTCTGCGCGAGCGTCTTGCGGCGCAGTGGGATCAGTTTGCCGATCTGGCGGACACGCCGGGGCACGGATCATGACATCACGGGCAGCGCTGTCGGACACTGAGGTCACATCGGTACAGCAGGATATCTCGCTGCTAGCAGCCTTGTCGTCCGCCGATTCCACCTTGGTCACCACAGAGGATTCAGGGCGAAGCATTATAGCGGAGAACCCACGACCTTTTATACCGGAAGAGCCAGTCAGGCCGGTCGGACCGGATGAACATCCGTCTGAAGGCGCCGTTGCGGGTATTTCGATCAGGCGTGACGGGCAGTCGGGCGGTAGCCAGGGCGACGATTCCGGGGAGGCAGGGCCGAATATGGCGGGTGGTGCGTCCGTAACAAGCCCGTGCGGTGAGCGTGACATATCGGCCCCGCCCTCGCGTGATGGTCTCGTCGGGACGCGGAGCCTGAAGCGGCTGCGAGCGGCGCCGGAAGGCCCCGATTTTGGCGAGTCTGCTTCTCCTGAGATAGTGCGGACTGACGAAAGCGCGCAACGACGGATCGGGGAGCCGCCTCCGCGGGGGAGCAGCCGTGGGTTTTCGAACGGCGATTCCGGCATGCCCGATCTTGCGGAAGGGAGGGGTGACGGAAAAGACCCGGGGCATGTTGTCGAGCGGATGCGGCACCTGCTTCCACTGTTGCGCTCCAAGGCGGCATCGCTGGAATCCCACCCGGTTCAGGGGCGGGTCGTTGCTGCCACCGGAACGATCATCCGCGCGATTTTGCCCAATGTCGCGGTTGGTGATCTCTGCCTCCTACGGGATCGCAAGCGGGACTGGAGTATGAACGCTGAAGTTGTGGGGCTGGCCGGGCGTGAGGTCCTTCTGGCACCGATGGGCAATCTGGAGGGCATTTCCGCTGAGACGGAGGTTCTTCCGACGGGTGGGCGGCGTCAGTTCCCGGTCGGGCAGCGTGTTCTGGGTCGCGTTCTGGATGCGCTCGGAGCGCCCATGGACGGTAAAGGACCGCTCCCGTCCGGCCCTAGCGCCCCGATTACAGCCAGTCCGCCCGATGCAATGCGACGCAGAATGATCGACCGTCCTCTGCCGATCGGCCTTCGCGCGATCGACAGCGTCCTGACCTGTGGGGAGGGGCAGCGTCTGGGGATCTATGGTGAGGCAGGGGGCGGAAAGTCCACGCTGATGGCCTCCATCGTCAAGGGAAGCGATGCGGATGTCACGGTTGTCGCGCTGGTCGGGGAGCGTGGCCGTGAGGTTCGGGAATTCATAGAGCATAACCTCGGGCCTGATGGGCTGGCCCGTTCGGTCGTCGTGGTGGCAACGTCGGACAGGCCGGCGGCGGAACGTGTGGCCTGTGCACAGGCTGCGACCGCGATTGCGGAGCATTTTCGCGATCTGGGGCTCAAGGTCCTTCTGTTCGTCGATAACGTTACGCGCTTTGCACGTGCCCTGCGCGAGATTGGTCTTGCCGCCGGCGAGCCGCCGACCCGACGGGGCTTTCCGCCGTCCGTTTTTACGGCTCTTCCCAAGCTCATGGAGCGGGCGGGAATGGGAGAGCGGGGTTCCATCACTGCCTTTTACGCCGTTCTTGTGGAAGACGGGCAGAGCGATCCAATCGCGGAAGAAACACGCGGGATTTTAGATGGGCATATCATCCTTTCCCGCGCGCTTGCGGCGTCGGGGCATTATCCGGCAATCGACATTCTGAGCAGCCGGTCGCGTGTGATGAGCCTCGTGACGTCTGCGGAGCATCAGGTTCGAGCCGATCGGCTCAGGGCGCTCTGGGCGCGCTATCAGGATGTCGCGTTCCTGTTGCAGGTTGGAGAATACAAGCCCGGTGGTGATCCGCTGGCCGATGAAGCCATTGAAAAAATCGATGAGATGAGGGGCTTGCTGCGACAGGGCAAAGAGGAGCGGACAACATTCGCGGAGATGACGGAATGGATGACCCGACTGCTGGGCTGATGGCGGTCATTCCCGTTCCGATGGCGCAGAAACTCATGCGCCTGCGCGAGCTGCGCGCGGCACAGGCCAGAAAGACCGCTCTGCTACGCACCCAGGAGGCCCATGCCGGGTGGGCGGACGTAAAACGTAGCCAGACCGTGCTTGACAGCCACCGTGAGCACTGGCGTGCGGTGGAGGCGGAAGGTACGGCACGCATGAACCGCCCGTTGGAGCATGGTACGGTCAGTCCGCAGGCTCTGCGGGACAGGCACGATCGTCTGGGGGCGCTGGCAGATCGAGCCGTTGCGCTCCAGAAGGATGTGGGTTTGCGGGCTGACATGGCCAGAAAGCAGGACGAGGCTGCCGCGCTCGCATGGCGGGCGCACCGGCAGTTCGACCAGCGTTGCGGTCATGCTGCACGCCTGCTCGACGAAGCCCGGAACGCAGAGAGGCGCGAACAGGAAGCGTTGGACGAACAGGAACTGGAGGATCTGGCTCTGATGCGGCATGCCGCCCGGGATTTCGAGGGGTCATGAGCCGGAAAGATACCGTACGCCCGTACAGGGCGCCCACGCTTGCGTATTCTCCTGCCGTTTCGGAGCTTTTCGGTCGGTACCCGCTCAAAATTCCGGTTGAACCGGATATCTGGAGTGTCGCGTTCCTGCCCCCGTTTTCGCCGGGGGAAGACTGGCTCTGTCTGCAATTGAAGATCGGCGCGCAGGAAGGGCAATGCCTGTTGCCACGCGGTCTGTTGCGAATGATCCTGCGTCTGGCCGAGCCTCAGCCGCGCGCGCCCCTAAACAGCGATATCGCTATTCTTCTTGTCGAGATGGTGTTTAACGAAGCTCTGATGGATCTCGAGACGCGACTGGGCTGCACACTGTCCATCCTGCGTTTCGATAGTTGTGCCAAACCGGTCGAATTCGAGGAGACCGTTTCTGGGCAATCGCCACTGCGTGTGGGGTTCAGGGTCTCATTTGGTGCGGAAGAGGTGTTCGACGGGCTGCTTCATCTTGCGCAGGAAACGTTTTCGGCGCTCAGGCCGCATTTTCCGGCTCTGATCCGCACGTTCGAGGCGCCGCCGGTGGCGGTCAGCCTTCGTGTTGGGGGCATGTCTCTTTCCGTGGCAGAGGTGCGTGCGCTCAGGCCGGGCTGCGGGATTGTCATCGGCCCAACTGCCCGGCGGAGCGTGGCGCTCGTGGCCGGAGAGGCGCTGGCGACCCTAGCGGTTCACGATGGATACAGGATCGTTATACAGGGTGGTTGGCAGGATATCGCACAATTTTCTTTACCGGAATGGATCGGACACATGACAGACGGATCGGCCGCCCCACCTCTCTTTTCCTCGCCCGAAGCAGAGCAGTTTCCAGAAACCGAAGTCCCTGAAGTGCAGTTTGATACCGTTCAGGTGCCGCTGAGTTTCGAGATCGGACGCAGGGTTTTTACTCTTGGCGAGTTGCAGGAAATCGGTGAGGGGCATGTTATCGAAATCGGCTCCCTGAGTGACCAGAAAGTATCGGTGCTGGCGCATGGGCGGCGCATCGGAGAGGGCGAACTGGTGGAAGTCGGAGCCGCACTGGCTGTCCGGCTGACACGGATCAACGCCTGATGCAGGGGGCAGGAGCAATGATGGGAAGCGGGTTCGCGTCCACGAATCTCGTCACCGCGCTGATTTTGACGCTGGCATTTGCACTTCTGACGCTGGCGGTGATTTCGACAACTTCTTTCGTCAAGATTTCAGTCGTCCTGTTCCTGCTGCGCACTGCGCTCGGGATTCAGCAGTCCCCCCCGAACGTGGTGCTTTATTCGATTGCCCTGATCCTGACGCTCTTCATTTCCGCCCCGATGGGGAAGGAAGTTTATCAAAGTGTCACGGATGCGGGCCTGAAATACGAGAACATCAGTGATTACGTGCAGGCTTACGAAGTTGCCCAGGCCCCGGTGGCCCAGCATCTCATGCGCTTTACCCAGCCACGCGAGCGGGCATTCTTCGTCAATTCGGCGCAACGGCTCTGGCCGGAAGACATGCGGGCCACTCTCGCGCCTGACTCTCTTCCGGTCCTGTTACCGGCCTATCTGACCGGGGAGCTCAAAAGAGCTTTCGAGATCGGGTTTCTTATCTATCTGCCTTTCATTGTGATCGATCTCGTCGTCACGACGATCCTCATTGCCATGGGATTGTCACAGGTGCAGCCAAACACGATTTCTGTTCCGCTCAAACTGCTCCTGTTCGTTCTGGCTGGCGGGTGGACACGGCTGCTGCATGGTCTGGTGCTGAGTTATGCATGATGGAAGGGAGGTTTGCCGATGGATGACGGAGGACTGACGCAGCAGCTTTCAGCCGCGCTTTTCCTGTTCGCCTCGATTGCAGGACCACCGCTGTTGATCGCTACGGTGATCGGTATTGCAATTGGAATACTGCAGGCGGTGACGCAGCTTCAGGATCAGACAATGCCACTGACGTTCAAGGTCGTAGCGGTCTGCGCCACACTTCTGCTCATGGGCGGGACACTCCTGCCGCCCCTGCTGACGTTTACGGAGCATATTTTCGACGATTTCCCCGTGATGACGCGCAGCTGACGATGCCGGCGGCACATTTCACGACCAGTCTGATGCCGCTGCTGTCCGCGGTTGCGATTGCGATGGGGCGGCCTGCAGGTGCGGCTCTGGTTCTTCCAGTTTTCACGCGAGCGCAACTGGGAGGCCTCGTGCGGGGGGCTTTCGCGTTCGTCGTAGGGCTGCCGGTAATTCCCGGACTCTACAGAGACCTGCAGCAGACCTCCCTCAACCTGCCTTCGCTGGCTTTGATTGGCGCGCGCGAGATGATGATTGGCGTCATCATCGGTTTCCTTGCAGGATTGCCGATATGGGCCGTGCAGAGCGCGGGGGAGTGGCTTGATACCCAGAGAAGCGCGACACAGGGACAGGCTTCCGAACCCGATGGGGAGCAGGAGTCGCTGTCGGCCTCGCTGCTGGCGATGACGACTGTCGCGCTGTACGTCATTGGTAACGGGCTCGGGTTTCTCGATCAGGCTATCGTGGATTCAGAGATTGCATGGCCTCCTCTGGTTCTCGGTCTGACCCCACAGCCCGGTTTTGCGACGACCGCACTGGGTCTGCTCGACCGTTTTGAAATCCTGTCCATGAAAATCGCGGTGCCGGTCATTCTGGCCATGCTGCTGTGTGACGGGTGCATTATTCTGTTGATGCGCGCGATCCCTAAACTTCATCTTTACGATCTCGCGCCCACCCTCAGGAATCTGGCCTTCACGTTGATGATGTGTGGATACGCATCCTGGCTCGTTGTTTATGCGCGCAGGGACATTCTGGATATGTCCATTATGCATGATCTCGGAGGGTTGCTGGCACCATGAGTGGCAGCAGCGAAGAGCGGAACCTTCCGGCATCCGCCAAAAAACTGACGGATGAGCGCAGAAAAGGTCGCCTTGCCAAGGCCCCCGACATGCAATCCGCCATGGTCTCGATCGTTCTGATCGGCTGGGTGCTGATGGGCGCCTCGTCTACTTCTGCACGGCTCGGGAGACTCTTTGCAGTGGCGGGCGCGGCTACGACCCTTCCTTTTGATGAAGCAGTGCGCGATATGTCGGGCGCGATAAAAGGCGCATTGCTTCATTGCGCGCTTGTGCCGCTACTTCTGGCTATCGGGGCAGCATTGTTCGCGGGTCTGTTGATCAATCGCGGATTCATTTTCTCTATCGATCCGCTGATGCCGAAACTGGAGAAGCTCAATCCGATCGGTGGTTTGAAGAGCATATTCAAGCCGAAGAATTTCGTTGATCTGGCGCTTTCGATTTTGAAGGTCCTTGTATTCGGGGGGGCGCTTGCAGCGATCGCCCTGCACGAAGTGAACGATCTAATCCGTGTACCGGAAATGGCTCCAACAGAGTGGCCGAAAATTCTCTCGGCGTTGGTGGTGCCGATGATGCTGGGTGCGTGTGCTTTTTATCTGGCGACTGGTATCGCCGATCTGATGATCCAGAAGCGTTTTTTTATGCGTGAAATGCGCATGACCCAGACAGAGTTGAAAAACGAGCGGAAGGAAACGCAGGGTAATCCGCAAATCAAGATGCAGCGGATGAGAATTGCCAACGAAAACCGCCGTGCCCCCGCGAAACTTGGCCCCAAGCAGGCAACGCTGATGATCTGTCAGGAGGGCGTAACGGTCGGAATACGCTACAAGCCGGGAGATACGCCTGTGCCGCGCGTGGTGTGCATAGGGCAGGGGGGCGCTGCCGAGAAATATCGGACGATAGCGCGCGAGCAGGGCGTTCCCATGTGCTGGAACCGCGAACTGGCGGGTGATCTGAAAAAGAATTTCAGACCAGGCATGACCATAACGCAGGCTTTTTTCAATTCCGTTGCGCATGCGATCCAGAATACGTCCGTGTGATATGGAAGAGTATGTTCTTGGACCCTGGCAGCGTGCGATGAGAGCATAATGTCACATGAGATACTCTTTTATCGGCTGAGCAGTCATGCAAGTATTTTGAATAGACTCTAGACTGCTTTACTTTGAGGATATCGATATGACGATCTCTAACGTGTCGTCGTTAGACGACATCAGTAAATTTTCACAAGGGCTGGAAAAAGCCGGCATCGACCCGTCAGAGCTTATCCGAATGTTCGATGCCGTGATGGCGCAGGAAGGAGAGAAAAGAAATGCCTCTCCAGCCGCATCTGCTCCCGCACAGGGCTCTGCTTCGCCGGCCGCATCCGTATCGGCAGCTGCAGCGCCATCGGCTACTCCTGTCGCGGCTGCAGACAAGGCTGCGGGAACGGGAGAAAATTCGGTCAGTATCTCCAATACCAGCAATCACGACGAAAAAATCGGTGAGTTCCTGAACGGTGGCTCAACGACAGCACCTGTGGCGGAAATCACGCTCAAGCCTGGCGAAACTGGAAAACTGAGTTACGCGAACGGGCAGGGCGGCTTTATGGCGGAAGCAGATTCCTCCGGCGCGTATAAGCCCAGTGCATCGCGCCTCGAGTTTTATGCCGATGCCAAGGGAATCAATAATACGGATGTGAGTTATATCGACGGGCGGAACGCGGCGATTCAGGTTTCTGACGGCAAGGGAAAGAGCGCAGGCGACACGCAGAATATCGCGTCGCAGGCCCCGTCGGATATCGTCAGTCATGACAGCGGCGGCAATGCGACGGTTACTGGCTGGTATGATGGTTCGAGCGCCGCGATGCAGGCAGGGGGGAGCTTCATGGAGCAGAAACTGGGAACCGGGAACGCATATATTCATCCCGATGACGACCAGAAGAGAACGCAATCGGCAAATCCGATGACGATGGCGCAGGACAGTAGCCAGAATTATACAGCCAGTTTCGGCGATGCCTGAAGAAGCCCTGGTACGGTTCAAAAAAATGGGGGACGGAGAGTCCCCCGTTTTTTTGGACAACACAAGATTTTGGACAACACAAGATTTATCGTGTGAGTGACAAGTTTTCTTTGTCACGGTGGCTTCATAAATTTTTCATATATTTCTCAATTCTGTAACGACGTATGTCGTATCTTCATTTCGATTTCATTCGTAAAAAATTTACGAAAAAACGGCAATATGTGGCTGTTTCCAGAGGATTGCGTAGGGCCGGACTGACTGCATCTCGGGTTTTTCGTGTTGTTGCGGCCCCGTGCGACACGTCAGGTTCTGATCAGCTTCGTAAAATAACAATGATGGGCAGGAGAGGGCGATATCTGGTTCCCAGGTCGGGACTTCTCTCATTGTGCAGACACTCCGACGATAAATGTCGGGTTCAGCGTTATCGATTTTGAATCGAAAGGTTTTTCTTATGAGCGGCACCACTTCCGATATGAGCAGCACACTGTCTTCGATCATGCAGCAGTCTCAGGCGATGGAAGAACAGAACCTGCAGGAACAGTTCGAGATGTCGAAGCTTTCCAACTCCCAGTCTCTCGCAAACAACTTCGAGCAGACCATGGCCAGCAATGCCAAGCAGGCCTTCTCCAAGGACTGATCTGCGCTTTTGGCTTCAGGGGGTTCTGACGAGTACCGTTCGGAACCCTCTGCCCACTAACTTTAGATTTTTTGCCGCTTTACGGCAGTATAAACATTATTTTATGGAATAAAAAAATGTCTGATGTGTCTTTGAGCGGTAACATGACGATGGACGTGCAGACCCTTCAGTCGATGGTTGATCAAGGGGGCGCGGCCGGCAATCAGAGTATCCAGGATTTCGCACTTGCTGTCATGCGCGAGGCGCAGCAGAAAGGGAATGGCCAGGAAGCCCAGGCCGCTTCGAATATCGCGGGCAGCCTCAACGACGGGACGTATAGTCAGGGTGCGAGCAATGATGCCCTCTACGCCAGTCTGCAGGGCCAGTCTGTTGATTCGGTTGGTCTCGGGATCGAAAACACACGCAATCGCATCGTGTCCGGTGATTCGTCATCTTCAATCGCCCACGATCTAGACGCACTTGGTACCGAGATTGGCGGAGATGACGGGGCCAAGCTGAGAGCAATCGCTGCTCAGGTTTCCAATGGCACGGCAACCACTACCAGTGCAGTGTCTCTGCTCAACCAACTGGGGCAACAGCATGGCCTACCAGATGTGACGACGGGATCAAGCTCTGGCGCGGCCACGACAACGCCGCTTTCCGTCAACCTGCGGGGCGGTGTGGAGCAAGGTGAGGAAGCAGGCGCTTTCTTCGCTGCCATGTTTGGCAGCCAGCAGCTGAAATTTTCCTCAACTGATGAATTTCCGACACTTGATAAGAATGAAAAAAATGCCTGAGGAAATTGTACGGTACTCGCCAGGCGGCGATCACTGAACTCTCAGGACATAATAATCACCCGAATTGCAAATGTAAGGAAATAAACCATGGAAGCTGTAAGCCACCCAACCTCTCCGCACCTCCCGGAAACTGCTCCGACGGAGACTGGAGGGACAGCCAAGCCCGACGCCACGCATTCGTCCGGTAACAGCGCAGGCAGCGACACGACTGCGATCGAACAGTTTCTCCAACTCCTCCAGCAGGTTGAAGGTTCTGTATCGGGGTCCGGATCTGCAAATCCTAATCTTGGGCAGCTTGGAAGCGCTTTTGGTGGCGGAGACGGTACGCAATCTCCGACCAGCACAGCCCCCTCAGACAATCCCCTAGGTTTTGAAGGCAGTCAGGGCGCGCAGGGTTCAACCGCAACCAATGCCGCCGGCCAAACTGACTTCGCCAATGCAGTTACGGATCTGCACGGCAAGGATCAAGAGGCATTCGATCAGTTCCAGAAAGATGCCAACGACGGTAACGGTAACGCAATGGTCAATGATATCATTGCTGACTACAAAAACGGTGACCTCACGAAAGACCAGGCCAACTCTCTGGCGCTGGATGTGCAGCAGGTGGCCAACGTCAATGGCGGTGGCAAAATCAACAAAAAAGAGCGTCATAAGTTGCAGGATGCGCTGGGAAACAATGGTGATGTCATCACGAGTGGTCACACCAAGGCTGCGGACTGGTGGAAAGAGCACGGCAGCCAGTTCCTAGATGGACTTGGTCTCGCAGCCCAGGTCGGTACGGAAGTTGCGACAAAAGCCTAAGTGTTTGGTCCCGTGGTTTGATGGTTTGGATTGATGATGAATCTTTCTGGCTCTGAAGTCCAGATTTTGCAGATGTATTCGTAAGGGGTAAGGCCGTTCAAGGTCTTGAGTCTTCGCTCGAAGTTATAGGCTGCCATGAGCAGTTGAGGTGTGTCCTCAACTGCTCATGGCTGTCGTAACGGAAGCGCTTGACGGTTGCTTTCTTGATTGTCCGGTTCATCCGCTCAACCTGACCATTGGTCCAGGGATGATTGGGTTTCGTCAGACGATGTTCGATCCCGTGGGCTTCGCAGATCATGTCGAAGCGCATGGGACGCGACCAGGCCGTATTGCGGTTGCGGGGCTGTTCAGCAAACTGGATCCCATTGTCGGTCAGGATGGTGTGGATCCGGTAAGGGATGATGCTCAGGAGATGTTCGTGGAATTCCCAGGCCGTCTTCCGGTCCGCTTTCCCGTGAACGGGTCTGCCGCCTGTTTGGTGTCAGCGACCGAGGTTTGAGGGCCTGGCGACGTCGTCCGGTCTGTCCCGCAGAAGGCAGTATGATCCTCTGATGGTCCATATCCGCACCATTCACGCGCAGAGCAGGCGAAGCTACGGACGTCCTCGCATGACAGAGGAACTCAGAGCTCGTGGCTTTTCTGCCGGACATCGCCGTGTGGGACGGCTGATGCGGGAGAATGACATCCGGGTTGTCCGAACGCAGCGCTTTAAAGTGACCACGAAGAGCGCTTACAGTTATGCCATTGAACCCAACCTTCTGCGACAGGACTTCTCCGCAATAGCGCCTAACCAGAATGGACAGCGGACATCACATACAGTGCGCCTCGCCCCGGGTGGTCCGGGGGAGCGTATGACTGGAATGCAAAGGAGAAAGGAGGAACAGAAGTACTGCCTTGTTCCCTGCTGTGGGGGGACATGAGCCCAAGCGGCGGTGACCTGCCGTCAACTGGCAGGGTGACGTAGCCCGCAGGTAAAGGGGATTGAGGCGAAACCGTTACGCCGAGATGGTCCCCGAGGCTGAAGCGTTGGAAGGTTGAGGAACACGAACCGGTTAACCCGCATCCGAGGGCTGAAATGTCGCCTCCGTCTACACGGTTTAACAGGCGGAATACTGATGACGCCGCTGGAGATGTAAGTCAGCGGGGTCCGAATGCAGGCATACACGTATGGTGTCTGCTGGGAGCCGTGGGGAGAACACAGCCAGACCACGGTATCGGTATCGACTTGCGGAACGCAAGGAAAAGGACTGCGACCGGCAGCCTCCCCAACGCGCTGATGTCCAGCATACGAACGAGGGAAGGCTTGATGGAATGCTAAGGGAGTTGACCCTGATGTCCATCATGCTGGCGGAGTTCCCGTAGTAGTCCGCAGCAGGGAAAGCCTGCCACATGGCGAAGGGGAACAGTTGAGACCGCTTGAAGTGCAAACTAACTGACCTAATGAGGTGAAGACCTTTGATAATCAGGGAAATGCAACACAAGCTTGCAACATGGGCCGCAGGAGACCCGAACCGTCGGTTCGATCGCCTACTGCGGCTCATGGCCAGTCGGGAGTGGCTTGCCGAAGCCGCCCGGATCGTATTGGCGTCGAGTGGCGCCCATACGCCGGGTATAGACGGAATAGACAAGCAACGCATGCAGATCACGCTGGATCAACATCTGGCAAACCTGCGTGTGGACCTGCTGAACGGCACATACCGCCCGAAGCCGGTCAGGCGCATCTATATCCCGAAAGCGAATGGCAGGTTGCGCCCGCTGGGTATTCCGACGCTGACAGACCGCATCGTCCAGCGCGCCATGCTGATGGTTATGGACCCGATATGGGAGAGCGACTTCCATCGTCTCTCCTACGGGTTCAGACCGGAACGCAGCGTGCATCATGCTGTCCGGACCGTGAAATTGCAGCTTCAGGATGGCAGTGACACGAGGGGACGCTGGGTCATCGAAGGTGATCTTGCGAGCTACTTCGATACTGTCCATCACAGGCTGCTTCTTCGCAGTGGACTTGCAACGGTTTTGTGCCGGTCATCTGAGCGTTTTAAGCTCGTATCAGGAGACCGACGACACCATGAAACATACGGAAGATTTCAAGCGCGAGGCCGTGAGGCTTGCGTTGAGCAGTGGACTGTCACGCACGCGGGTTGCGACCGACCTGGGCATTGGCAAATCTACGCTGGCGAAATGGATAGTGGATTATCGTCCGGACGAGCCGGGATCGGGACAGCAGGCTGATCTGGCCCGCGAGAATGAACGTCTTCGCCTGGAGAACCGAATTCTGCGGGAGGAGAGGGAAATTCTAAAAAAAGCTACCCAGTTCTTCGCGAGCCAAAAGCCATGAGGTTCGCCTTCATCCACGGACATCGGCATGAATGGCCAATCGAGAGGCTGTGCCAAGTCCTGCGGGTCTCGGCACGGGGTTACCGGGCCTGGACATCCCGACCTTCCTGTCAGCGCCAGCGCACCGATCTGAAAGTACTGGCGCATATTCGTGAACATTATGCCCTGAGCAACGGCTCCTACGGACGGCCGCGCATGACCATGGAACTGAGGGAAGCCGGGCTTGATGTCGGGGAACGTCGCGTTGGTCGCCTCATGAAGGACAACGGGATCCGGCCCGTACGCACCCGTCGCAACAAGGTCACGACCGACAGCCATCACCATTCTGACATTGTGGCCAACCTTCTGGACGGTGACTTCCTTGCTGAAGGCCCTAACCGGAAATGGGCAGGCGATATCAGCTATATCTGGACTGCCGAGGGCTGGCTCTACCTGGCTGTCGTCATCGATCTGTTCAGTCGTCGTGTGATCGGGTGGGCTGCAAGCCGCCGGATGAAAAAGGATCTGGCCATCCGTGCCCTGGATATGGCGGTGCGGCTGCGTAACCCGGTGCCCAACTGCATTTTCCACTCTGATCGTGGCAGCCAATACTGTTCTCATGATTTCCGGAAAAAGCTGCTGGCCCATGGATTACTGGCTTCAATGTCTGGAAAGGGAAACTGTTTTGACAACGCCGCTGTCGAAACGTTTTTCAAAAGCTTGAAGGCGGAATGGCTCTGGAGGCAAAACTGGCCAACCCGTCGTCAGGCGACTGCTGCCATCTTCCAGTATATCAATGGTTTCTACAATCCACGTCGACGCCATTCATATCTGGGCGGCATCAGCCCTCTCGCTTTCGAAGCAAGAGTGGCATAACAAGATAAGCGACCGGCACAAAACCGTTGCAAGTCCAGCCAGTCTTCGGGGATACGCCCTGCCCGGAGATCCGTTTTCTCAGCGTTGGTATTGCGCTGCTTTGGAGCGGCCACAAGTGTGGCATCCAGGATCTGGCCCGACATCGGGAGATAACCGGCGTTGCGCAGGGTCGCGTCAAATCGGTCAAACAGTCTTTCAATGGCACACGCCTGTGTCAGACGCTCGCGAAACAGCCACACCGTTTTGGCATCAGGCACACGGTCCGACAGCCCCAATCCCAGAAAGCGCATGAAGGAGAGACGGTCGTTGATCAGGTATTCCGTCCGTTCATCAGACAAATTGTTCAACGTCTGGATCACCAGGATCTTGAACATCAGCACCGGATCAAATGGAGGACGACCCCCTTTACTTCCATCGGAATACGCCAGAGCCTTCTCCAGATCAGGGCGGAACACCTCAAAATCCACAGTCCGGGAAAAGGCTTCGAGCTGATCCCCCAGCCCGCTCAGACGCGCCAGCCGCTCTTCAACAGCAAAGAAACCGGCCTGCTTCATCTTCCACCATCCCCAATCAACGCCGAAGAAATGGAATCACACAAAATAGGTCAGAGCCAAGAGGTTTTTCGAACCCTCCACGTTCGCGAAACAGCCAGATTGTTTTGGCATCCGGCACACGCTCCGACAGCCCCAGTCCCAGAAAACGCATGAACGACAGGCGGTCGTTGATCAGATATTCCGTCCGCTCATCAGACAAATTGTTCAACATCTGGATTACCAGAATTTTGAACATCAGCACCGGATCGAATGGTGGTCGCCCGCCGTATCTCCCATCCGAATAGGCCAGAGCCTTCTCCAGATCAGGGCGGAACACCTCAAAATCCACAGTCCGGGAAAAGGCTTCGAGTTGATCACTAAGCCCGCTCAGCCGAGCAAGCCGCTCTTCAACGTCAAAAGAGACCAGACTGCTTCATGAGCCATTCCTTCAATTAGAACCGGAGGAATGGAAGCATACAGAAGAACTCAAAACCAGGGAGTTTTTCGAACCCTCCATCTGGTCTTAAAAGCACGACCGGCGGCGTATTCTGTCAGATCTGGTCAACCGCCATGCGGCCAATGGCTGGGTCATCCGTAAAGAACCCGTCCAGACCCATGTCCAGATACCGGCGGATTTCTGCAACAGACCCCGCCACATTGCGGGCCGTAGCCCCGTCCGCATTGCGTAACTGGCGCGGCAGAAAATAGTTTTCCGGGCGGCAGGTATAAGCATGCACCAGAAGGCCTGCCGCATGAGCATCATCCACCAGAGAAGACGGCGTAAGCCATGCCCCCTGTGCATCACGCGGGATCAGGTCTGTCAGAGATGGCCCGATGACATCTGCATAACGCCGCACGTCTTTTAGGCCTGCCGGGGTCATCAAGTCACCAAAGGTGGTTTTTTGTCCTTTGGCCGCGAGGTCCGGCGGGATATTCGTCCGTTCACCCATCAGCAGCATCAGCCGTGCTTGTGGGTTGATAGCGCGGACATCCGCACCAATGCGCTGGAGGTTCCCGGTCTCAAAAGACTGCACTTCCAGCGGTGCTGTGCGGGTGTAATCGTGCGCGGCAATAGTGCGCAGGAACAGAGCTTCCGGGTCAAACCCCAGCGCATGGAAATGCGTGGAATGTTTGATTTCAGGAATAAGCCCTAAAACCCGCCCCCGTGCGGCAGATTCCGCTGCCACAAAATCAATCATTTCCTCAAAGGTGGGAATGTCAAAATGCCCATCATAGCGCGTATTGTGTACGCGCAGGGTGGCTAGGCGTTCCTTGGCCCGCAGGGTTTTGAGTTCTGCAAGAGTAAAGTCAGTCGTAAACCAGCCGGTTACCGTTCTGCCATCAATGGTCGCGGTGCGCTTGCGGCTGGCAAATTCTGGCCGCTGGGCTACGTCCGTTGTCTCGGCAATGTTGGTTTCATGGCGGCAGACCATCACACCATCTTTGGTCAGCACCAAATCTGGCTCGACAAAATCTGCTCCATCAGCAATGGCTTTTGCGTAGGATGCCAGAGTATGTTCCGGCCGCTGGGCGGATGCCCCCCGGTGTGCAAACACCAGAGGGCGCGGGGCGATGGAGGGTGCCGCACCCGCCCGCCGCACACCGCCGCATAACACTGCGGCGCAGGAGGCAACCAGAACGGAACGGCGAGAAAAACGCTGCATCAGAACAACCTTAGAACGTGGTGCTCAGCGTCAGGAAATACATCCGTGGCGCAATGGGGAATGCCGTATACTGGCTGGAGGCGTTGTTGGTGTTCAGCGTAGACCAACCTTTTTCATTTGTCAGGTTGGTAATGTTCCCTTGCACACGTAGAGATCGGATGTGCGGAATACCAGTAAAGTCATACCCAGCATTCAGGCTGAAGAGCGCATAGGCACTGGCATGGAGATCATTGGTGAAGGTCGTGTAGCGTTTACCCACCACATCCCCAACAAACTGCGCGTCAAAATTGCCCCAGCGTGTGGAGGCCACGAATTTTTCCGTCCAGTTCGGCACACCGGCCACATTTTTGCCTGCGGTGTGTACCGCAGTCGTGCCGTTCATGTAGTTATCGTTGTAAATCGATTTGTTGTAGGACAGCGCGTTGTAGAACGAGAAGTGCGGCCCAAACTGCGCGGTGAAGGAGAAGTCCATCCCGTCTGTGGAGACAGAGCCCACGTTGGTCAGTGTCGTGGCACTACCCACAATGGAAGAGAGCGTCTGCGTTGTTGCAACAGCCAGCAGACGGTTTGAGAAATGCACGTGGTAATATTCAAGCTGGCCGCTAATGTTGGTCAGTGGGCCAGCATTCAGACGGCGGTTGGTGCGGAAGCCCGTTTCATACGTCCATGATGTTTCCGGCTTGCCGTGCTTGCGGAATTCATCAAACGCCTGCTGGCTGGTCACACCCCATGGGGTAGCGTTACCATAGCCTGCGGCTTCAAATGAGCGCATATTTTCCTGAATATTGGCAAACCACTGTTCATGTTTTGTAATATTCCACAGCGCACCAAACGCTGGCAGGAACGGCTTGGCGGTCGCAATGGTGCCACCGGGGACCGTAATAGCGGTTTTAGGAGAGAGAGAGCCCGGCAGGCCGGCTACAGGCAGCGTACCGTTGGTATAAACCAGTTCGGACTTAAACCCGGCATTCAGCGTAAAGTTTTTACTGACCTGCCATGTGTCCTGCAGATGCGTTGTCCAAGTGTTGGTATAAAAATTGTTGGTGTACTGGTCAATTAACGCGTTCTGTTGACGATCATATGGAGTTGTGGGGTTACTTGCGTCAAACGGATACCAGCGACGTGCCTGCGTGTTGTTGTTGCGCTCGTACCAGCCACCAAGCTCAATGGTGTGATGCCCAATATGATAATGCAGGTTGGTCATAATCCCGCCACGATTATCCCAATATTCCGTGGTGCGGGTCGCGATCCCAGAGCCACCGAAGACGTTGGAGAGCTGGGCAGAACTCTGGCTGGGGAAGTAGGAGGAAAACAGAGCAGGCAGGCCTGCTGCAGTAATAGGGCCAGCGACAACGCCTTCACCCAGATCATGATGGTAATAGATCTGTGTGTCCCATTTCAGATTTTTAGTGAAATCATGAGACCATTTGGCATACATCAAAAAGTCTTCACGCTGGGCTGCAGAATAATAATTCCGGTAGTTCAGGCCGGCATTTTTGTAAGCTGAAGAGTTGTTGTAGTAATTTATAGCTTCAGACAAGTTGGGATACATGAACGGGCGAACATAGAGGGAGCCGCCATTCGGCATGACAATGCCGTCTTCGTTCGGCTCAACCTTCTGCGCCCAGTCAAAAAACACGCTGACTTTGTTTTTCTCGTCTTCATGCACAAACTTGGCGTTGACTTGATTACCCCCCTGATGGCCAGCAAAATCCCACGCCCGCGCATCCTGACGGCCCCATGAGACATAAGCAGAGTTACCGTGGCCCAAATCCCCGGTATCAACCCGGGCAAAAGTGCGGAAGGTGGACCAGCTACCAAAGGTCTGATTGAGCTGACCTCCTGCATGGTGTAATGGGTCTTGCGTGGTGAACTGCAACGTGCCGCCCAGGTTACTGGTGGACGCAGTACCCAACGCACCCGCGCCTGTCGCCACGGAAGCCGAGCCGATATTTTCACTGATTGCAGCCCGCTGGGGGCTCAGGCCGTTAAAGTTGCCGTAATCCTGGGCACCCAGTGGTACGCCGTCCAGTGTGTAGCCAAGCTGGTTTTGTGCAAAACCATGAATGAACAGAGAGGAGTTTTGTTCGTTATTTCCCCATGGGTCAGCGTTGTTAAACACAACACCCGGCAGAATTTCCAACGCTTTGAGCGGGTTGATCCCCGGCAGAATGCGTTGCATTTCCGCATGGCCTACCGTCTGTTCAGATCGGCTGTGGCGGCCAGTTGCAATAATCTGTTCTGATTCCTTGGCATGTGCCGGGCCGGATGTTTTCACTGTCCGCCTCGTAGCGCCACGCGTTCCATTTGCAGGAATAATTTTGACAGAAGCTGGCTTTACTTCTCTATGGTTTTTAGAAACCGGCGCAGCATATCCGGTTGAAAAGGCCAGAGGGGAGCAGAAGAGCCACAGGGCGGCCCGACGAGACAGACGAGAGAAAGGGAAGATGCTCATGGAAATAAGACAATCCTAAAAAGTCGGTGGGTCCCACCCGGGTCTCTTAGGAGAAAGTTCTAGCCAGTAGCATGACAGTTTTGTTGCATTATTTATTAAACACTATTTTATAAATAGTAATTATTCACGTGGTTTACAAAGATTTTCGGAATTTATAGAATTATAAAAATATTAATGAAACGTAAATTAATTTACAAATTCTTAAATTGAATGCTGGTTACCCTCAAGCTAGCAACTGTGTTTAAGCGGCGGAGCTAATGCGCCATGGCAGGCCTGTTTTGAGGACGGCGTTGGCGATTGTGATGAGACGCCGTGCGATAGCGACGATCACCAGTTTATGTGGCTTACCCCGCTGTTTCATGCGTTTGGCGACAGCTTTCAGAACAGGATTATGGCAGGCAGCTGCCAATCCTGCTTGGAACAGGACGTGAC
>NZ_JACRVR010000036.1:0-27587 GCF_018811975.1 Acetobacter sp. P1H12_c
AACGTCTGTCTTAAAAACGCATATGCAAGATATACTAACAAACGTCATGACCAAATCAGAAATTCAGTCAGATCCCCTTAACCTAACAACCTAAAAGGTCATCAGATCAAAAAGATACGCCGTCAGCATATCCCTCTCTCGTATTCTCTTGTCAAAGACCAAACCACCAAATCGAGCCGATCAATCTAGCAGAGCCAGAGGCCGCTGCCAACCGTCATCTCGTCCGGTGAAGCGGTTTCTAAGCGATCACCCTCACCCCGTCAACACCATCCGACACAAAAACTTCAAAAAAGTGCGTCTTAATTTTTAAACACACGCAAAACCCTAGTTTCCCGCCAGTTCTCAATAAGTTAACCGATTTTTCCTCTACCGAATCACGGCTCTGCCTGGATAGAATCGTTTTTGAGAGGACTTCCACGGGGAACCACGGAGCTGATGATGGGCTTACCTCGCACCCTTAAGAGACGTTCGCCTTAAAACCGGGCTCTTCCACCAGTCTTCCCCTTACAAACGAAAAAACCCCCGGCGTCAGAAACGCCGGGGGTTCTCGATCTGTCCGGAACAGACAGAGGCTTAACTATGCTGCGCCACTTTTGTCGGCGCTTTGCTGGTCTCCGGGTATGTTGTCTCCCAGCCGCCGCCCAGCGCGTTATAGAGACGCACCAGATTATCCGAGATGACGGCCGTGCTGTCTGCCAGTTGCGTCTGGGACGCCAGCAGGCGGCGCTCTGTATCCAGCACCTGCAGGAAACTCTGCATACCGTGACGATACTGCTCCTGCGCCAGTTGCCATGACCGCTGATCCGCCGCGACCTGCGCCTTCAGGCTGAGGTTGCGCTTCTGCTCGGCCTCATAGGCTGTCAGGGCGTTATCAACTTCACTCCACGCCTTCAGCACGGTTTTGCGATACCGGAGAGCCGCAGTCTTCTGAGACGCCTTCTTCATCTCAAGCTGACCGGTCAGACGGCCACCCTGAAAAATCGGCAAGGAAATGGAGGGGCCGACATTCCATGTCCGGGCGCTCCAGAACCCGAGGTCCCGGAAGGAGAAGGACTGGAAGCCAAACCCGGCATCAATCGTCACTTTAGGATAGAAGTCCGCTTCGGCCTGACCGACTTCCGCCGTGGCAGCGTGCAGTTCTGCATCTGCCTCCCGGATATCCGGGCGTCTGCGGGCCAGCTCAGACGGCAGGCCAACTGGCACGGCGGCCGGAACCAGCGGGATGGATGCCGTCTGTGTCAGTTCCGCATTCAGGCCACCGGGGGGAGCTCCCATCAGCAGATTGATGGCGTTAATCTGCATGGCAATCCGCTGCTCATACTGCGGAATGCTGGATGTGGTGCTTTCTACCTGAGAACGGGCGCTCTCAACATCCAGCTCACTCACCAGCCCGCTTTTATAGCGGGCGCTGCTGAGCTTGAGCATCTGCGTCGCGGCATCGCGGTTGGCAATGGTGATGCGCAACTGCTCCTGAAGGCCGCGCAGTTCCATATAATCACGGGCCAGTTCTGCCTGCCGGGCAATAAGAATCCCGCGCCGCTCTTCCATGGAGGCCGTCAGATAGGCTTTGGCGGCTTCATACTGCCGACGCACACGGCCCCACAGATCAACTTCCCAGCTAGCCTGAAGACCATCCTGCCACTGATTAAGCAGCGGGATAGAGACGTTGGAGGACTGGGAGGACAGAAGTGCCCCCATCCCTTCCGGCGCATTCTGGCCAATACGTTCGACAACGCGGCTGAGCTGCTTGCTGCTGTACTGCGCCCGTTTGTAGGAGCCGGATGCCGCCAGATCGGGGAATCGCTCGGCCCCGGCAATCAGCAACTGCCCGCGGCTGACGGCAAGCTGCTGGGTCGCCTGAAGGACATCAAGGTTTTCTGACGCCAGACGTTTTTCCAGAGATGTCAGCTCCGGGTCCTGAAAGACCGACCACCATTCCGGATCTGGCGCCTGCGTGCTGGGCACGCTCAGAACCCGCGATGCCCCTTCCAGCTTAGCATGCTGCCATTCTGCCGGAGTCCACGTGGCGGGTTTTTTGTAATCCGGGCCGACCATGCATCCACCCAGCGCTAAAGCCAGAACTATGGTGCCTGCCCCCGACACATACCGTTTCGCCACCTGATTGCTCCTAACGAAAATCTGTATTCTCACGAACCGGTTCTTGCACTGACCGACCGGTTCGGTCAGCATGCCAACCTATCGTTTTTCAATGTTGCGTCAATCATCATACTTGGGAATAACACCACACGATGTCTGCCACCCCCTCCAAGCCCGCAATGGTGACCCACCTCTGCACAGGAGAATCTGAAGCCAAGCGCGAACAGATTCTGACCGGGGCTAAAGCCATTTTTGCCGCCCATGGCTTTGAAGGGGCCAGTATGTCCGCCATTGCGCGCGAGGCCGGCGTTTCCAAGGGCACGCTCTATAATTATTTTGCCAACAAGTGCGATCTGTTTGCCGCCTTTGTAGAAAAAAACTGCCGGGAAAAGTTACAGGTTCTGGCTCCGGTGCAGCAGTTAGGCCTCTCCCCGGAGAAAACACTCCGGGCTCTGGCCCGTGAAATTGTCAGGCTGATCATCTCGCCCGAGAGCCTGATGCTCTACCGGATTATTGTTTCCGAAGCACCGCATTTTCCGCATCTGGCCACGACGTTCTGGCAGAGCGGCCCGAAGAGAGCCCTTGAGACTCTTTCTGGCTGGATTGAAGGACAAGTCGCGCAGGGGGCGCTGAAAGTAGACGATCCGATTTTTGCCGCTGAGCAATTTTTCTCACTGTGCCAGACACGCATTGCGCACAGGAAGCGCTTCAACATGCCGCTGGAGAATGAAGCTGAGGAAGAAGAAAAAGTGATCAGCAACGCAGTCCGCGTGTTTCTGGCGGCGTATGGCGTCGCCTCTTCCGAAAAAACGACAGCGGACTGAACCGCCGTTTTTTAAGCCGGATAAAACAGGGTCCGGACACAAAAAAAGCCTGCCCGCTCTGACCAAGAGAGCGGACAGGCTTTTCAGGGTCTCAGCAGTTTAGCTCAGAGCTGCTGTCAGAGCGGGTACGACCTCAAACAGATCACCCTCAATGCCGTAATCAGCAACCTGAAAGATCGGGGCTTCCGGATCTTTATTGACGGCCACAATCACGCGGCTGTCTTTCATCCCGGCAAGATGCTGGATCGCGCCGGAAATCCCGAAGGCGAGATACAGTTCCGGCGCGACAATCTTGCCGGTCTGACCGACCTGAAACTCGTTCGGCACAAAGCCCGAATCCACCGCGGCGCGGGATGCACCAATTGCCGCACCCAGCTTGTCAGCCAGAGGTTCGAGAATATGGAACTTCTCTTCGCTCTGGAGACCACGTCCACCAGAAACCACCACACGCGCGGATTCGAGTTCCGGACGCTCGGATTCGGACAGGTGAACCGCCACAAATTCGGACACGTTCGGGTTCGCAGCCGGGGCAACAGCTTCCACCGGAGCGGAGCCGCATTCTGCCGGAGCGGCATCAAACGCGGAACCACGAACCGTCAGAACTTTCTTTGCATCGGAAGACCGTACAGTTGCCAGAGCGTTGCCTGCATAAATCGGGCGCACGAAAGTCTCGGCATCCACAATGCGGACCACTTCCGGAATAGGCTGCACGTCCAGCAGGGCGGCAGCACGCGGCAGCACGTTTTTCCCTACGGCACCGGCAGCAGCAATAATCTGGTCATACCCGCCAGCCAGCGAGACGATCAGGGCTGCCAGAGGTTCAGCCAGTTCATGCGCATACTGCGCATCGGCCGCATGCAGGACCTTGGATACACCGGAAATAGCAGCAGCAGCCTGCGCTACGGCGGCATCACCCGCCACCAGCACATGCACGTCACCCAGCTGGGCAGCAGCCGTTACAGCAGAAAGAGCAGACTTTCTGATCCGGCCTTCTTCATGGTCGAGAAGAACAAGAGCGGTCATGATCAGATCACCTTTGCTTCGTTACGCAGTTTTTCAACCAGCTCACCCACGGAGCCAACTTTTACGCCAGCCTTACGCTGTTCCGGCTCGGCCACGGACACCACCGTGAGGCGACGCGCCATATCCACGCCGAGGTCTTCCGCCTTCAGCGTTTCCAGCGGCTTTTTGCGGGCCTTCATGATGTTGGGCAGAGAGGCATAGCGCGGCTCATTCAGGCGCAGATCCGCCGTGACAACCGCAGGCAGGGCCAGAGAGACATCTTCCGTACCGCCGTCAATTTCACGCGTGACCAGAACGCGGCCATCCGTAACCTCAACCTTACCGGCAAACGTGCCCTGACCCCAGCCCAGCAGACCTGCCAGCATCTGGCCGGTTGCGTTCATGTCATCATCAATGGCCTGCTTGCCGAGGATGAACAGACCGGGCTGCTCTTTCTCGCTGAGTGCTTTGAGCACTTTAGCAACGGCCAGAGGTTCCGGGCTTTCTTCAGACAGCACCAGAATGGCGCGGTCCGCCCCCATGGCCATGGCAGTGCGCAGCGTATCCTGCGCCTGCTGCACGCCGATGGAGACGACAACAACTTCTGTTGCGACGCCCTTTTCCTTGAGACGCACGGCTTCTTCCACCGCGATCTCATCAAAGGGGTTCATCGACATTTTGACGCCAGCGGTTTCAACACCGCTGCCATCTGCCTTCACACGCGGTTTGATGTTGTAATCAACAACCCGCTTAACAGGTACTACAATCTTCATGGCTTCTTTCGCTTGCAGACGCAGGATCGTTCAGACGCTGCTTACCGTATTTTGCAACAAAATCACATCCCGGCAGGATAATTAGGGCCACCAGCCCCTTCGGGCACTGTCCAGTCGATATTCTGGGTCGGGTCCTTAATGTCACACGTTTTGCAATGCACGCAGTTCTGCGCGTTGATGTGCAGCGCGGGAGAGGTTGCCTCATCCACCACTTCATACACACCAGCCGGGCAGTAACGGGATTCCGGTGCGCGGAACACATCCCAGTTCACCGTTTTCCACAGGGATGGATTCCGCAGACGCAGATGCACCGGCTGATCTTCCTCGTGGTTGGTGGCGGACAGGAAGACGGAAGACAGGCGGTCAAACGTCAGCGTGCCATCCGGTTTGGGGTAGTTCGGCTTTTCACACAGGTCGGCAGGCTTCAGGGTTTCATTGTCCTGATGCCGGAAATGCAGGGTCCATGGGGCGCGACCACGCAGCAGCATGGCGTCCAGCCCGGCATAAATCGCCCCACCCTTCGTGCCGAAACGCGCAAAGCCCGGACGTACATTGCGGGCGGCATACAGTTCTTCCCACAGCCAGCTTTCCCTGACGCGCTGCGTGAAGGAGCCGGGCTCCACCCGGTCCGTCTGCATGGCCTCAGCCACAGCTTCCGCTGCCAGCATGCCAGACTTCATGGCCGTGTGGGTGCCTTTGATTTTGGGCATGTTCAGGAAGCCCGCTGTATCCCCGATCAGCGCACCACCGGGGAAGGTGAGACGCGGAATGGATTGCAGGCCGCCCTCTGAAAGAGCACGCGCGCCATAGCTGACGCGGCGCCCCCCTTCCAGATGCTTACGGAAAGCCGGGTGCAGTTTAAGGCGCTGCATTTCCTCAAACGGAGACAGCCAGGTGTTGGGATAATCCAGCCCGACCACAAAGCCGTAAGACACCAGATTTTCGCCAAAATGATACAGCCACGCGCCGCCATAGGTTTTATCATCCAGCGGCCAGCCAAAGCTGTGCTGAACCAGACCGGGGCGATGGTTTTCCGCCGGAATTTCCCACACTTCCTTAATCCCAAGCCCGTAGGTCTGTGGGTCCACGCCCTTGCGCAAGTCATAATGCGCCATGACCTGCTTGGTCAGGGAGCCACGGCAGCCCTCTGCAAACAGCGTATACCGCCCGCGCAGCTCCATCCCCGGCTGGTAGTTGGGGCCCTGTGTGCCGTCTCTGGTAATCCCCATGTCCCCGGTGGCCACACCAACCACGCGGTTTTCTTCAATCAGGACTTCCGCACCGGCAAAGCCGGGATAAATTTCAACGCCCAGTTCTTCCGCCTGCGTCGCCAGCCAGCGGCAGACTTCACCCAGACTGACAATATAATTGCCGTGGTTGGCCATGTGCGGCATCAGCCGGTCCAGCATAGGCACACGCAGGCTGCGGGTTTCAGTCAGGTAGAGCATCTCTTCCGAGGTGACTGGCGTGTTAAGCGGTGCGCCCCGCTCCTGCCAGTCCGGCAGAAGTTCTGTCAGAGCCCGTGGCTCAATGACAGCACCAGAGACGATATGCGCCCCGATTTCACTGCCTTTTTCAATCAGGCAGACGCTTGCTTCCGGCGCAAGCTGGCGCAGGCGGATCGCCGCAGCCAGACCAGCAGGCCCGCCGCCAACGATAACGACATCAAACTCCATCGACTCACGCACAGAGTCACTCATTCCTGTTCAGCCCCCGTTGAGATCTCGGCGAAGCCTTCCTAAAGCCGATTTGGCGTGGAATTGCAAAAAAACAGCCTGAGTCGCGTTCGGATTCTGCCTCAGAATCCGGCTCTCAGGCCCTGTTTGTGTCCCGATTTCAGGCTGACGGAGCAGCGACGGCACGCGGGCCAAATGCCAGCTCATGCACGGCACGCCATGCCGGGTCCACAAAATTGACGATCAGCGTCCGGCGGGTGCCTTCAATGGGGCGCTTTACAAAACCATGCCATGTCTTGTCCGAGGGGATGAACAGCACACCGGAATTAAAAGCACCGGATGCGCGTGTGATGGATTCCCCCTCGGGAGACATCAGGTCTGTGCCCCACGCACCGTTTTTATCGTTTGTGGAGAGCGAGATCAGCAGCGTGAGGCGCTTGGCCCCGATATCGGTATGTGGCTCCAGCCAGAACCCGTCCGTATCCAGACACAATTCCAGCCGCAGGGCGGAATCATCCAGTTCCGCGCCACACACATCCCGGAACACGCTGCGCGCTTTTTCGCTGTCAAACAGGTGGGCCATCCGGTCCAGCCGGGTATCCCGCGCACGGGTTGCCGGGTCCACAAACACGCGGAACTTGTTGCGGGTCTCACGACGGCCGCCGACATCCCCGGCTCTGGCGTCTTCCCCCGGCTCCCATTCCAGAAGAGCCTCACAGGCCTCTGGCTCCAGCACGGAGTCCAGCATCCAGTGTGTAAATGGGACCTGTGCAGGCTGCATGGCAGCCAGCTTTTCTGTCAAAGCGGGGGCGTCAGAACGCATCTGTTCTGTCCTTCAGCTGTGATGCGGGTTCCTGCCTTTAAGAAGAATACCGTTCTTTTTTATGGCATCCGGGCGGGAAAAGTCTTCTCTCCATGCGCTAAAATACGCGCACGATCAACTCCGGTGCTGTAACGCACCCGCCTCACACAGGTTCAGAGCGCTGTGGCGAAGCGGGGCTGCGGGGCCGCATCCGGCGTTGTGGATGATAACGCCTGACGGTGCGTATCAAACACCGCCGCCACGTTCCGCAGGAAGGGGCGCCCGGCTTCCATGACCCGTATGCGGCTCCCATCCAGCAGGACAAACCCGTCCTCCACAAAAGGCTGCAACGCGGCATATTCAGCGGCAAAGTCATGCTCTGCGGCAGCGCCTGCCTGAAGATCAACCTGCATGGTGCACATCAGTTCTTCAATCAGCCGGCCCCGCAGGGTATCTTCCGCAGTGCGGGCCACACCACGAGCAACCGGCAGACAAGGCGCGTCTGCCAGAGCACGGGCATAAGGTGCTACCGCCGTGATGTTCTGCGTATAACCACCCGGCAACATGGAAATGGCGGACGCGCCCATTCCCAGCAGCACGGTGGACGAATCGGTCGTATAGCCCTGAAAATTCCGCCGCAGCGTGCCGGCCTGCATGGCCCTGACCAGCGTATCGTCCGGCAGAGCGTAATGGTCCAGCCCGATGGGCAGATACCCTTCCGCGCACAGAACTTCCTCAATACGGGCGCGCTGGCGCAGACGCTCGACAGGCTGAGGCAGAGACTCTTCAGGAATCAGGCGCTGGCGCTTCTGCTTCCACGGCACATGGGCATAGCCGAAAACCGCCAGACGGCTGGGCCGCAGCGAGGCGATTTTCCGCGCCGTAACCGCAACACTCTCTTCCGTCTGATATGGCAGGCCATAAATCAGATCGACATTAACGCCGGACACACCGGCTGCACGCACCGCGTTGATGCAGGCTTCTGTCTGGGCAAAAGACTGATGCCGCCCGCAGGCTTCCTGCACTTTTTCTTCCAAATCCTGCACGCCAAGGCTGATGCGGGTAAAGCCAAGCTCACCCAGCAAGGCAGGATATCCCTCAGGCACGTGCCGGGGGTCCAGTTCCATTGCCAGTTCGGCATCGGCCTCAATACGGAAAAACTTGCGCACGCTGCGCATGACCTGACGGAGTGCGGCCGCCGGCAGGGTAGACGGTGTTCCGCCCCCAAACTGGAGATGCCGCACTGAACGTTGCGGGCCGACCAGCGCCACCACACGGCGCAGTTCCTCACGCAGCAGATCACCATACGCGCTGCGCCCGTCCTCATGGCGCATGACGGAGGTATTGCATCCGCAGAAGCGGCACAGTTCATCACAGAACGGAACATGGAAATAAAGAGAAACCGGCGCATCCGCCGGAAGGGCGCGCAGCCATTGCTCGGCCTGCGCCGGCCCGACCGCATCCGTAAAGCTGGCTGCGGTCGGGTAGCTGGTATAGCGCGGCAGGTTCCCGCCGTAACGGAGAACCAGATCAGATAAAGATACCGCGCTCATACGACTAGAACCGGTATTCGATACCAGCGCCGACCACTGTCGGGTCGAGCGAATCATGCGCCTTGATGAAGGCAGGGGATCCACGGTCATTCGCCCAGGCATGCATCCGCACGAACATCTGCTTGACGTCAAAGTTGAAGAACCAGTTGCCGACCAACTGATAATCAAAACCGACATTGAAAGACGGACCGCCTGTCACACCAACATTCAGCTTCTGCACAGCGCCACCAGCGGGGGAGACGTTATGGAACCATGCAAGCGTGCCGCCAACACCTACATAGGGGTTGAAGCGCTTATGCGGGCGGAAATGCCAGGCCAGCGTAACCGTGGGGGGCAGAACCCAAGCACTGCCAACATCAATCTTGCCCAGCGGGGTGCCTTCAGCAGCCACTTCGTGACGGGTGCTGGCGGCAATCAGGTCGATGGAGATATTGTCGGTAAAGAAGTATTCAAACGTCAGTTCCGGCATGACCTGACGCGTGGTCTTCACGCGGCCCGGAATGGCGTTGCCGTTCAGCCAGACTTTGCTGTCGCGGTCTTCCGGCATCACGCCCAGAGCGGACAGGCGGATCAGGAAGTCGCCTTTGCCCAGACCAATTTTGGTGCTGGCGCAGGTTTCAAACAGGCCGCAATGCCCGCTGCCTGCACGGGGAGCAGCCGGAATCTGGCCGACCACCGGAGCGTTGACATAAGCCGCATTATTGGTGGCGGCCGGAGCAGCAACCTGAGCCTGAGCTGCGGCGGTGCCGGAGACAGCAGCCACACCCGCCACAAGGGCTGTAAATAAGGAACGAAGCTTGACCATACCAGTTACTCTTCCAACTGCGCTGTAAGTTTATGAGTGGGGAGAAATCACGCGCGGCACCTGTCCACCATGATTTAGATCAAACCTGCGCTATGATCAGTGGAAGAGTGTGTTATTTAAACCACAGCGCATGACACAACTCTGATATTCGCTTTAAACATTCTTGCACTGCGAGAATTTTCAGAGCTGTCGTTGATTTATATCAACAATAACCTAATATTTACGCCATCTCTTTTCAGGCTTTTCCGGCTCATAGTCTGAGTCCGCAAGAGCCGGCATTGCCGGACCTGTATTTTCCATGCTGCCTGCTCCCAGTTCACGGACACATTCCATGCCTCTCAGGCGCAGGTTCTCCACGGAGACAGGCACTGACCTGCATCGGTGCCTTGTCTGTGATATCCGCGCGCAGAGCGTGTGCAGTGCGATTGATGATACGGAACTGGCCATTCTGGCACAGGCGTCCAAGCGGCTGACCCTGCCGCCGGGCACGTCAGTGGTGGAAGAAGGCTCTCCCGCCGTCGCTTTTTATAATGTGACATCCGGGACGGTTAAACTCTTTAAATCCCTGCCGGATGGACGCCGCCAGATTACCGGTTTTGCGGATATCGGGCATTTTCTGGGCCTGACCAACGCCGACACCTATGCTTTTAGTGCGGAAACCGTGGATACGGTGCAGGTCTGCCGTTTTCTGCGCCCGCAGCTTGAAACATTACTGACGGATTACCCGCAGTTTGAGCGGCGGCTTCTCTCGGAAGTCACGGATGAACTGGCTGAGGCGCAGGAGCAGATGCTGCTACTGGGCCGCAAGACCGCGCGGGAACGTGTGGCGAGTTTCCTGCTGAACCGCATGCTGCCCCCCGCGAGCCCGAATCAGACGGAAAGTGAGGGCTGCATGGTCTCACTGCCCATGACGCGGGTTGATATTGCTGATTATCTGGGCCTGACGATTGAAACCGTCAGCCGCACCATCAGCGCCTTACGGCGTGAGCAGACCATTACCGGCACCGATAATCATGGCATCCGGGTGTTGTCCGTCTCCCGCCTGACGGACCTCGCCTCAGGCCAGACATCAGGGCAGAATAACCGCTAACCCTTTGTCCGGATGCCAGGACGGCGCCCGCGGCGCGTCCGGCTCCTTACTGTTCCACCAGCCCCCGCCCAGAGCCTGAAACAGAGCAACCGTATCGGACAATCTGTCTGCCCGGGCCTGTGCCAGCGTGAGCTGAGCCTGAAGCTGCGTCTGCTGTGCCTGAAGCATGGCAACCTCGCTCACGTCCCCCAGCCTGTACTGGGCCTGAGCAATATGCCAGCTTTCCGCCGCAGCCGTCGCGGCGGACGCATTGGCCCCTAAGGCTGCGGCATCCGAGCGAATGGCCGTGAGAGTATCCGCCACATCCTGCAAGGCTGCGATCAGGGCCGTGCGATAATCCGCCGCAGCCTGATCATACTGCGCACGCGCCGCATGTTCCTGATGCCGCAGCAGGCCCCCATCAAACAAAGGCTGTGTGATCATGGCGGCCAGCGTCCACTGCCCGAAACCCGGCGTGGCCATCTGCGCGATGGATGCGGCGGCAAAGCCCGGAGTCGCGCCAAGCTGCACATTGGGGAGACGATTCGCCACAGCCACCCCGACCTGTGCACAGGCTGCATGCCAGCTGGCCGCAGCGGTGCGGATATCCGGGCGCTGCTCAACCAGCCGGGCGGGCAAGCTAACGGGCAGTTCAACCGGAAGAGAGAGCGACTCCAGCGTAAATGTCGGCTCCGGGGCGTCCGGCGCGTCCCCGACCAGAGCGGCAATCAGATGTTTCTGCTGCTCAAGCTGCTTTTGCAGCGGGGCCAGACTCGCCTCATTCTGTGCCAGAGACGCCCGCTGCATCGCGACGTCATTGCGGGAAAACTGCCCGACCTGTTCCTGCCGCTCCGCCGAAGCCAGCAAGGTGCGCTGCAAGGCCACAAGAGACTGCGTGGCCTGAAACTGCGCATTCAGGGCGGCCTGATCAATCGCGGCCTGCACGATGGAGGATGTCAGGGTCAGATAAACCGCCTGCAACTGGTCCCGCTGCGCATCCCGCAGGGCTTTCGCCGCTTCCACCCCGCGCCGCACACCGCCCCACAGATCCGGCACGTAGGAGATGTTCAACTGGGCCGTATGCACCGTGTAGAGCCAGGAATTGTTGTTTGGCACAGGAGAATAGGTGCGGGACGTCTTTTGACGGGTCGGGTTGAAGCTGCCGGAGATAGACGGATACAGCGCGCTCTGCTGGGCCAGACGGTTTTCATTAGCCGCTGCCAGCGCATCCCGCGCGGATTCCAGAGACGGATTCTGGTCCAGGGCCCGCCGCACCAGCCTGTCCAGATCGGGCGAGTGGAACAGCGCCCACCATTGCGCCGGAATATCCTGCCCCGGACGGAACACCTGCACCACACTCTGCGGGCCAGCGGCAGCCGCGTCCACTGAATCTGCCACCGGCTGCGTGGTGGCTCCCTTTCCGGCCTGCCCATACGCCGTTGGTGCGGGCGGTGCAGGTTTTTTAAAGTCGGGGCCAACGGCACAGCCACCCAGCGCCAGAGCGGTGGCGGCACAAAGCATCAGATTTTTCCGCATCATGGCGCAGGCTCCCGTGCTGCGGCCCGGCGCTCACACCACGCTTCCAGCTCGTAATAGAATGTTGGCAGGATAAACAGGGTCAGCAACGTCGCAATCCCCAGCCCCCCGACCACAACCGTCGCCAGCCCGCGCTGCACGTCCGTCCCGATGCCGGTGGCAAGGGCGGCGGGCAACATACCCATGCTGGCAACGGTGGCCGTCATCAGCACGGGGCGGAACCGCTCGCCTGCCCCTTCCAGCACGGCATTATACAGCGGCACGCCCTGCGCCCTGTGCCGGTTGATGTTGGAGACCATGATAATGCCGTTCTGCACCGCCACGCCGAACAGCGCGATAAAGCCTACAGCCGTTGCGACGTTCAGCGTATCACCACGCACCTGCAAGGCGACCAGACCACCCAGAAGAGCCAGCGGCACCACAGCCAGAATCAGCACGGCCTGCCGCATCTTGCGGAATTCGGCAAACAGCAGAACCAGCATGACCACCAGCATAATGCCCAGCGCCACAGTCAGACGGGCCTGCGCCCGCTGCTGCTGCTCAAACGCGCCGGCCCATTGCAGGCGGTACAGGCTGGAGTCGAAATGCACCTGTGCGGCAATTTTCTGCTGGGCTTCCGCCATATATTCGGACAGAGGCCGTTTACCGTTATCCACCCGCAGTGTGATCTGCCGTTCCGTCATTTCATGCGAGATCGTGCCTTCGCCGGTTTTCAGGTCGATATGTGCGACCATCTCCAGCGGGATCTGCGCGCCGTTGGCTGCCGTCAGCGGCAGATGGGCCAGCGTGCGCAGATTGCTGACCGTGGCAGGCGGCACCCGCACCGTCATGTTATACGTGCGGTCTGCAATATAGATCTGGGAGACAGGGCCATCGCCAATGGCGTTGCCCACGACGGCCATAATATCCGCAACGGAAATACCGTACCGGGCCGCAGCGGCCCGGTCTGCCACAATATTGAGTTCCGGAATTTCAGGTTCCTGAAAAACCGAGGCTTCCGTCGTGCCTTTTACGGTTTTCAGAACGGAGACAATCTGGTTGCCAATACGCCGGATCTCCCGCGCATCATTCCCGTAAACACGCAGGACCAGCGCGGAGTGTGCGCCGCCAACCTGATCATTCATTCCATCGGCAATAGGCTGGCTGATGCCAAAATCAATGCCCGGAATTTTGGCCAGACGTTCGTGCAGTTTAGAAACAAACTGCGCCTTTGTCTCACCATGCGGCCAGGTGTTGTAGGGTTTCAGGCCAACCGGCACCTCAATATGGGAGGGTGTCCACGGGTCCGTCCCGGAATCATTCCGGCCAAGCTGCGTGACCGCGTAAGATGTTTCCGGAAAGGTATAAATGGCATGGCGCACTTCATCCGCCATGGCGCCAGCTTTTTCCAGCGAGAGACCGGAGGGGAGCTGCACCTGCAACCACAGCGCGCCTTCATCCATTTCCGGCAGGAATTCCCGCCCGGTATGCATCCCCAGCACAACCACCAGCACAAAGGCGATAATCGCGCCGATATAGGCCAGCAGCGGGCGGCGCATGGCATGGGCCAGACTATCATGGTACAGGTGGTGCAGCTTTTCCAGCGGCTTGTTATGGAAAATCTTGTGCGGCTTGCGCATGGCCAGAAAGGCCAGAGACGGTGTGAGCACAATGGCGCTGAGCAGAGCCCCCAGCAGCGCAAAGCTGACGGTAAAGGCCATCGGCCGGAACAGCCGCCCCTCCGCGCCTTCAAACGCAAAAAGCGGACTGTAGGCGACAATAATAACGAGCGTAGCGAAGACGATGGCGCGGCCGACATGCTTTGTCAGCCCCTCCACATCTTCCAGCGTCATGGTGTGGCCCGGCTGTTCCTCCCGCAGGCGCAGGATGGATTCCGTCACCACAATCGCGCCGTCCACAATCACCCCGAAGTCGATCGCCCCAAGGGAAAACAGGTTGGCGGGCATGCCCAGCAGACTCATGATGAGAAAGACCGTCGCCAGCGCCAGCGGGATTGTCACCGCAGCCACCAGCGCGCTGCGCGGGCTGCCGAGGAAGAGAATGAGGATAACAAAAACCAGCCCCACACCTTCCAGAACCGTGTGCGTCACTTTCTCCGTGGTGGCGTTCACCAGAACATCACGGTCAATATAGGGCACGATCCGCACCCCCTGTGGCTCTAGCTGCTTTTGCAGTTGCGCCACGCGGGCGTGTAGCAGGTCCAGCACTTTCGAGGCGTTTTCCCCCGTGACCATGCTGACAATGCCCTCAATGGTATCGGGGTTGCCGTTTTTCCCCAGAATCCCTTCCCGCACCTGATGCCCAAGCTGCATCCGGCCCAGCTCCCGCAGGAAAACCGGTACGCCGTCATGCTGGGTGACGGGAATATTGCCCATCTCATCCAGCGAATGGATCATCCCCACGCCACGCACAATGTAGGACTGCTCACCCCGCGCCACGCGGCCCCCGCCAGCATTGACGCTGCTGTTGGTAATGGCCGTCAGAACATCATTGACGCCGACATGGAAGCGGGAGAGCGAAGCCGGGTCCAGTAACAGCTGATATTCCCGCGTGAAGCCACCAAAATTGTTGATGGTGGCCACACCCTGCACTTTGCTCAGGGCGGGCACTACAATCCAGCGCTGGATTTCTGACAGCTGCATCAGATTCTGGCGGTCTGATTCCAGCGTGTAGCGATAGATTTCGCCCGACGGGCTGGTAACAGGCCCAAGCCCCGCCGTCACGCCGGGCGGCAGCGTAACCTGCGCCAGCTGCTCCGTCACACGCTGGCGGGCGGCGTAGACATTTACGCCGTCCCGGAAAATCAGGTTGATAAGCGAGAGGCCAAACGTGCTGCTGGAACGGCTATTGGCCAGACCCGGCGTGGCCGCAAGCTGGCGTTCCAGCGGAATGGTAATCTGCTGTTCCACCTCTTCCGCCGCCAGCCCGGAGCTTTGGGTGGTGACCTGAACGGACACAGCCCCGAGGTCCGGATAGGCTTCAACCGGCAGGTCTTTCCATGCCCAGCCACCCCACAAGGCCAGCACGGCCATGGCGACAAAAACAATCCGGCGTTCCCGCAGGCAGGCGGCAATAATCTGCTCAATCATCGTTTAGCAGGACTCCGCCGCGCGTCACAATGCGGTCTCCTGCGCTCAGCCCGCTCAGCACCCGCGTATCTTCTCCTTCATCATAGGAGATTCCGACCTTGCGCCGCATGAACGTCCAGGGGGCTGTTTCAACAAACACTGTCACGTTGTCATTATTCATCAGCAGGGCCGATTGCGGCACCATAAGGCCCGGTGGCTGTTTAAGCTGAATATTGACCGTGGCGAACATATTGGGGTGCAGATCTTCATCCGGGTTGGGCAGCGGGATCATGGCGCGCAGGCGGCGCGTTTCGGGCCGCAGATCCGGCTCAACCGTTGCAATTTCCCCATACAGCAGCACTCCCTGCCGCGCGGGCAGGGTAAGGGTGACGGACTGGCCAATATGAATCTGGTCCACATCCGCTTCCGGCACATCCGCCACCGCCCAGATTTCAGAGAGGTCTTCCACGCTCAGCAAGGCTGCGGTGAGGTCCGTCACATTCTGGCCCGGCGCCATATTAACGGCTGAAACAACGCCATCCACCGGGGAGCGCAGCGTCAGCGTGCCGCCTGCGGCGGCTTTATCATCAAACGAGGCCAGACGGTCCTGCGCGCGGCGTTCCTCCGCCTGCGCCTGCACCAGTGCTGCACGGGCAGCTTCCACATCCCGCGTGGCAGCACCCCCGGCCTGCTTGACCTGCTGAGCGCGCGCCATAGCGGACTGCGCCAGCACCAGCCCGGCACGGGCTTTTTCTTCATCCGTGGCGGCCTGCGCCATATCTCCGGCCAGCAGGGTCGCCAGTGGCTGGCCATGCCGCACATGCTGGCCGGGCACAACATTCAGCGCCATAATCCGGCCTGTAACCGGGGCAAATACCGGCACCTGCCGGGAGGGTTCCGTAACAATCGCACCGGGCACGGACAGGGTGTCCTTCGGGACAACAACCTGTACGGCCTCAATTTCCAGCCGCTTCCGCAGGGGGGAGCCCTCCGGCACGCTCAGGCTGCCGTCTTTCCCCACAATAAGGGCCGCCTTTTCCGCCCATGCCGGAGCGCTGGCCATAACGGACACGCTGAGCGGACACGCCACGAAACACAGCAGGCCAGACACACCCCACCCGGCACGCAGCAGCATGGCCACTCTCTGTACAGCGCGCATCAGGCAGCCCTGCATGGCAGATGGAAAAAACGCGCGAGTGTCATAGGGCGGATCGCTCCCACTTTATCAATACGCAGGAGATACCCGCTCAGGACCAAAGCAAACAAGCCCCGAGACTGGAGCATAGCTTTGTTGCATTTGTGGCACTAACCTGATCTGGCTGAAAATTTCATCCATAAGACCCCGAATTTAATCAAAATTTTATAATGGTTTTATGTTACAACATTTTATCCAGAGAGCATTTTACGGATTTCTGGAAATAATATCAGCGTGTAAGCACAAAAAAACGCTGGCCCTTTCCAGAGCCAGCGTTCTTTCAGGCCGGGTCAGTCCCCCGGCCTTAGCCCGTATAAAACGGTTTTAGTTGTCGTCATCGTCCCCGCCACTGGTGGCGCCGGAGTCAGAGCCGTCCCCGGTGCCATCCGGAGAGATGGCAATAAACAGAGACTGTCCATCCCGCAGCACACGCAGCAGAACCGGCTTTTTAGCAGCCAGCGCACCCCGCACGGCTGTTACCGCTGCCCGCGGCGAATCAACGCTCTGGTTGCTGACAGACTGGATCACATCGCCGGGGCGGATGCCGGCCTGATCCGCCGGGGAACCCGGCTGCACGTCATTCACCACCACACCATGCACATCACTGCCCAGACCAAGCTGGCGGCGGATATCCCCACTCAGCGGTGTCAGGGAGACGCCCAGATGCGGGCCGGAGGAGGCGCTGCCTTCAATCCCGCCATCATTCGAGGCTTTGGCGAGGTTGCCGATCTTTACCGTCAGCGTCTGCGGCTTGCCGCCGCGCAGATAGCCAATTTTGGCGTCCGTGCCGGGAGCGACAGAAGCCACACGCACGGCCAGATCATGCGGGGAGGAGACTTTCTGACCGTTAAAGTCGGTCACAATATCTTCCGCCTTCAGACCAGCTTTTTCAGCCGGGCTGTCCGGGCTGGTGCTGGCGACCAGCGCACCGGCAGGCGGCGCACCCGGAGCCGGAACCGGCATGTTCAGGGCCTTGGCCATAGCCGGGGAAATCACCTGAGCATTCACGCCCAGATAACCACGCACTACATGTCCGGTTTTACGGAGCTGGTCCGTTACGCTGCGCACGGTGTCGGACGGAATGGCAAAGCCAATCCCGATGGAGCCACCGCCGGAGGGGGACAGAATGGCGGTGTTCACACCCACCACTTTACCATCCTGCGTGAACAGCGGACCACCGGAGTTCCCGCGATTGATCGGCGCATCAATCTGGATGAAGTTGTCGTACGGGCCTTCATTAATGTCACGCCCACGAGCAGAGACGATCCCCGCCGTAACGGTGCCGCCCAGACCATACGGGTTACCAACGGCCACAACCCATTCACCGGGCTGCACATCGTCCGATTCACCCAGTTCGATAAAGGGCAGTTTCTGGGTGGAGGTGACTTTCAGAAGAGCCAGATCCGTCTTGCCATCCCGGCCGATGATTTTTGCTGGCAGCGTGGTGCCATCATCCAGCGTGACAGTGACCTTGGTGGCCCCTTTTACCACATGGTTGTTGGTCACCACATAGCCATCAGCCGAGATCAGGAAGCCTGAGCCACGCGCTTCAATCTGCTGGCGGGACTGCTGGGGCGCCATCTGGAAGGGGAACGGGAAAGGAAAGGGCATGCCGCCCATACCACCCCCCATTCCGCCCATGCCGCCGCCTTCACCCTCAACGGCGTCTGCCTTGATCATGGAGGTGATGGACACAACAGCCGGTTTGACCTGTTTGACCAGATTGACAAAGTTTGGAAGCGTCTGGACCGGGCTGCTCGGCTTGATGGCCCCGGCATCCTCAGCATAGGCGGCGTGTACGCCTGAAGGCCCGATGCCGGTTGTCCCTGCAAAGGCGACACCAGCCAGAAGGACCAGAAGTGTCTTGCGGTGAGTCCGCCCGAAAAACTTGGATACAGATTTTTCCGACATCACGATTCCGACTGTTCCCTTAAACTTTCTGCCAACAGGGCTGATCCCCGCCGGGGCGTATCATTCAGGCCATACAGGCCAGATATCATACGCTTCTGCCGTTAACATGGTTCCTTGATGGCAAAAACAAAAGACCGCGATGCACGAAGACTGTCAGACAATTAGAATTTTAACACAGGCTACGGGTGGGATTTTTCCGCCTCTTCCCGTGTTCTGAGCGACTGGAAAAATGTTTTCAGCAGGGCTGCTGCCTCCTGTTCCCGCACACCGCCAATAATTTCCGGCCGGTGCAGGGCCTCTGCGCGAAACGGCAGGCGTGGCCCATGCTCCACCCCGCCGCCTTTTGTGTCATACGCGCCGAACAGCACCCGCCCGACCCGGAAATGCGCCAGAGCCGCCGCACACATCGGGCAGGGCTCCAGTGTCACGACCAGTGTGCAGTCCGCCAGCCGCTGCCCGCCGCGGGCCGCAAGGGCCTCCCGCATAACCAGCATCTCCGCATGGGCGGACGGGTCCTGGAGCTCTTCCACCCGGTTACCCCCCTGCGCCAGCACTGTGCCATCCGGCCCCAGCACAACCGCGCCCACAGGAACTTCCCCCCGCTCCGCTGCGTTCCGCGCTTCGCACAGTGCCAGTTCCATCCCGTTTTTCATGCCATTGCGCCTCTTTTGACCATGCCGGCTCTGCCACGGGCATTTTTCTGGCGGGATGCCAGCCCCGCCACCCTGACCGGCCCTGTCATGCCGCAAACCCTTGTGTTTGTCCTGCTCTGAAGCAGGCCTCACCAAATATTTCAGACCTCACACGCCGTTCAGGAAAATGAGTCCATCTGCCTTATTTTAAACAGTCGTTTTTTCTTGCAAAAGCGCGATCTTCTCTGTCATTGTGCCTTATAGATGCCATGATCTGTTCTGTAACAGAGCACCGGCTCAGACCTATCGTGCCGGGCAATATCGCCCTCGCACACCAGACGCGGAAAGGATTAGTACCATGCACAGTCTGTCTCTCATCCTCGCCGCCGCTGCAATCGGCCTCGGCCTTGCCGTTGTCGACCGGACGGTGAATGAACCGGCAACCGCCTCACCGCACGTCCGAACGATTGCCCTTCTGCAGGGCTGAGCCTCGTTTTTTCGGGAAAACTGTCCTGTTTCAGAAGATGCTGGTGTTTATCCCCGTGCAAACCGGCGCGGGGTGTGGCACCTGATAAGCTTCATCCGCCTTTTTCTGAAAAAAGACACCCGAGTTCATGACTGCACGCCGCCCCGTTATCGGCATTACGCTTGACCATGAGGCGGGCGGACCAGACCGCTATTCCCGATTCCCGTGGTATGCTCTGCGGGAAAACTATCTGTCCGCCATTGCAACGGCGGGAGGGCTGCCCGTTGCCCTGCCGCTGTTCCCTCAGCTTGCCCCTGACTATATTGATCAGATTGACGGACTGCTGATTACGGGCGGGGCGTTTGATATTGATCCCGCTTTGTATGGCGAGACCGAGCGCCACAGCAGCGTCACACTGCGCCCGGTGCGCACGCAGGCCGAGCAGGCCTATCTGGCGGCCGCCATGCAGCGCAAAATGCCGGTGCTGGGCATTTGCGGCGGCATGCAGCTTCTGGCCGTGGCCCTTGGCGGCACACTGATCCAGCACATCCCCCATGCCTGCCCCACCGCCCTGCCGCATGAACAGCCCAACCCGCGCGATGAAGCCAGCCATGCGGTGCTCCTGACACCGGAGACCCTGCTGGCCCGCTGCGTGGGGCGGCCCCGCATGGCTGTAAACTCCTCCCATCATCAGGCTGTGCGCACCCCCGGACGCGGGATTGTGAATGCTGTGGCGGAAGATGGACTGATTGAAGGGCTGGAAGACCCGGCCCTTCCATTTTGCCTTGGGGTGCAATGGCATCCGGAATTTGGCATAGACCCGGGCGACCGGAGCATTTTTAGCGCCTTTGTGCAGGCAGCAGGAGAATCAGAGTGACGCAGGAATCGCGTGGAGAACGCATTGCCAAATGGCTGGGCCGGACCGGTGTGGCCAGCCGGCGTGATGCCGAGCGGATGATTGAGGAAGGGCGGGTCAAGCTGAACAATCAGCCCGTGACCCATCCCGCCACGTTTGTCACTTCCAGTGATCTTGTTCAGGTGGACGGCAATGTTGTTGAGCAGCCCCAGCGCACCCGCCTGTGGCGCTACCACAAGCCGGACGGACTGGTCACGACGCACAAGGACCCGGAAGGCCGCCCCACGGTTTTTGCCTCTCTGCCGGAAGGCATGCCGCGCGTTATCAGCGTCGGGCGGCTGGACCTGAACAGTGAGGGCCTGCTGCTGCTGACCAATGATGGTGAACTGGCCCGCAGGCTGGAACTGCCCACCAACGGCTGGCTCCGCCGCTACCGCGTCCGCGTGTTTGGTGTGGTGGACGAGGCCCGGCTGGCCGCACTGGCCAAAGGCAGCGTGTTTGACGGCGTACGGTACGGGCCGATTGAAGCCGGACTTGATTCCCGCAAAGGGGACAATGCCTGGCTCACCGTCTCCCTTCGTGAGGGCAAGAACCGGGAAATCCGTAAGGTGATGATGGGCCTGAACCTGCATGTCAGCCGCCTGATCCGCACCAGTTACGGCCCCTTCCAGCTTGGCACCCTGCAACGGGGAGAGCTGGAAGAAGTGCCCGGCAAGACCCTGCGTGAACAGATGCCCAAAGCACCGGAAAAAACGGCCCCCCGTAAACCGGCTTCCGCCTCCACTGGCACCAAGACACGCTAGACAATGCGGATTATTGCAGGAGCCCGCAAAGGCCGCATGCTGGCAGCCCCCTCCGGCACCACAACCCGCCCCACGGCGGACCGGGTGCGTCAGGCTGTGTTTGATATCCTGCTCCATGCGCCGTGGGGCGGGCCGGATCTGCTGAATGGCGCCCGCGTGCTGGATGCCTTTGCGGGCACAGGAGCGCTGGGGCTGGAAGCCCTCTCACGCGGGGCGGATTACGCGACGTTTTTTGAGAAAGACCGCCCCGCCCTTACGGCCCTGCGCGCCAATATCGCCGGGTGCCGCTGGGAGGACCGGAGCAAGGTTATCCCGCGCGACGTCACGAAGCCGACCCATGCTCCGGCCCCCTGCTCTCTGCTGTTTCTGGACCCGCCCTACCGGCAGGATCTGCCTGCCCGCACACTGGCGGCACTGGATGCACAGGGATGGATTGCCCCCGGCGCTATTGCGGTGATTGAAACCGCAGCACAGGAACCTCTGCCATTACGGCTGGAAAATGCGGAAGAGGCAGACGTCCCGCCACCCGCCGCAGGCGAGGGCGAAGAGGCACCCCCTCCCCCTGTTTATGCCGGAACATTACTGGCAGAACGGAAGCACGGCGCGGCACGGCTGACGCTGTGGCAGCTGAAAGCCTAGGCAACAGCACACGCGCAGGGCGCATTCCTGCACGGGATGCGTCATTTTACAGAAGAAGAACCAACGGGGAACTGGCGGGTTGCGCAGGAGTGCGCTACACGGGCGGAATACTCTTTATTATTGTTCTAGAAAACGGGGTCACTGATGGCTGGCAGCGTCAATAAGGTTATTCTGGTCGGCAATCTGGGCAAAGACCCGGAAGTCCGCACCAGCCAGAACGGCATGAAAATCGTCTCTTTTTCTATCGCCACCAGTGACACATGGAACGACCGTGCCTCCGGCGAACGCCGGGAACGCACGGAATGGCACCGTGTGGTGATTTTTAACGATCGTCTGGCCGATGTGGCAGAGCGCTTCCTGCGGAAAGGCCGCAAGGTCTATCTGGAAGGTGCGTTGCAGACCCGCAAATGGACCGACCAGTCCGGCCAGGAACGCTATACGACGGAAGTTATTGTTGAGCGGTTCCGTGGTGAACTGGTTCTGCTCGACAGCCGCAGCGGTAGCGAAGGGGAAGAATCCGGCGGGTATGGCGGCGGTGGCAGCAGCTACGGCGGCGGCAATGCTGGCGGGGGTTACGGTGGCGGCAACTCCGGTGGCTATGGTGGCGGCGCCATGGGCGGTGGCGATTTTGGCGGCTCTTCCGCACCGCGCCAGAATGCGCCCTCCCGCGGGCCCGGCGGCGGTGGTAACTCCGGTGGATGGGACGCCCCCGGCAACAGTGATCTGGACGACGAAATCCCGTTCTGAGTGCGCCGTTTTGCTAACCATTTCAAGCACTTACGCGCAATCGTGAGTATGGACTATCAGGATGTCCATTGCAAGCCTGACCTACCTCTGTCTGGCAACAGGCTGTAACCGGCGAAAGCCGGAGGGGGAAAGTAGCATGTCAGGAAAAGGTGCAGCGCGGCAAAGCAGTCGAGCAAGCGGGCATCATTGCAAGTCGCACAAGGTTAAGCCTGGATTGGTTGAATCGTAGATCTGAGTGAACATGGGATGTTGGTGGCGTAGGACTGTTGAGACGCCTCCTCGGAGATTGAGACGGAGAGATTAGAACACCGTCTCACCTGATGTCTCCGACACCTGCCCGGCGAGGGTGGTCAAGGATTGAATGCGGAACCTAAATGCGACGACTTGAGTGGTTGGAAATGCGGGATCGCCTAAGTTGGTCAACTTGAGTGACCAATATGGTGACGGAGCTTTCATAGTACCCAAGGTGAGGTTGTAACGGACCTTGCAGCCGGTATCCAATCCGGCCTGAAACGACGGTATAAGCAGGCAGCAATGGCTGTGAAACCCGGCGAGGTAAGGGGGAAGGAAAGCAGTTTGTAGTAACGCTTTCTGATGATGAAGGGAGGGCAGTCAGTGCTGTCCGATCGAACCAGCAGAGCTTTGGAAGGCGTCAGTGGAGCAGTCCGCTCAGGCGCGAAGGTCAAAAAGCTACACAAAATCATGAGAAATCATGAGGATTTGTGGCTGACGGCCTACGCACGTATTCAATCGAACCGAGGGGCTCTGACCCGAGGTGTAGATGACAATACGCTGGACGGTTTTGGCATGGGACGACTGCAAGACCTTATGGCTTCCATAAGAGACGGCAGCTATCGTCCCAAACCTGTCCGCAGGATGTATATCCTGAAGGACCCTAAAAATCCCAACGGGAAGAAACGCCCTTTGGGCATACCAACTGGAAACGACAAACTGGTGCAGGAGGTTGCCCGCACTCTACTGGAAATTATTTATGAGCCGATCTTCACAGATCGCTCACATGGTTTTCGGCCGAGTCGGTCATGCCATACCGCACTACGGGAAATCGTCGATAGCTGGAAGGGAACGAAATGGATATGCGAAGTTGACATCAAGGGATACTTCGACAGCATCGACCATGAGAAACTGATTAGTATTCTGGAAGCCCAAATCGACGATAAGGCCTTCATCAAGCTGATCGCACTGTTTCTCAAGGCGGGCTACCTTGAGAATTGGAAGTACAACGCAACCTATACGGGAACACCGCAAGGAGGCGTAATCTCTCCAATTCTGGCAAATATTTATCTCCATGAACTTGATAAGTTCATGGACGAGAAGATACGAGCCTTCAACAAGGGAAAGCGAAGAAAGCCCAACAAGGAGTATAGGGCACTCATCTACCAGATTGGGCGTCGCAGGGAGTTCATCCGACAACATGGGGAAACCCACGAAAAGTCAGTGATCTACCTGACCGAAATGGAAGAGTTGAGCAAAAAGCTGAGAACCCTTCCGAGTGTGGATATGCATGATCCGGAGTTTAAGCGATTGCACTATGTGCGATACGCAGACGACTTCCTGATCGGTGTAATCGGCACGAAAGAAGAAACCACACAGATTATGGCCGACGTGACTGACTTCGTTGAGAAATCGCTCAAGTTGACTGTATCTCGGGAGAAATCCCGGCTGGGCGCTCTCGATAAAGGAGCGTTATTTCTGGGTTACGGAGTTACGGCTCGCATCATGCCCAAGCAGATGAAGTGTAAGGTTGGAACGGCAGCAGGACGTGATGTCTATGCGACAAAACGCACTGTTACGTCCCACATTCACCTGTCTGTGCCGGAAGATCGAATCCGGAATTTCGCACAGAAATGTGGTTACGGAACTTATGACACTGGCCTGAAGGACATTCGGGCGCGGATCATGATGACAAATCTTTCAGATTTTGAAATCGTCTCGAAATTCAACTCAGAATTGCGAGGATTCGCAAACTACTACTCTCTTGCTCCAAAATACTACCTGAACAAGTTGGAGTGGATGGCTCACATCAGTCTCTACAAAACCTTGGGACGGAAGCATGGCGAAACATGGGCGAAATGGTTTCGGCGAATAAGGAACGATGGTCGCTCCTTGCGATTCGAGAAAAATGGGGAAATCAACTATCTTCGCGTCTATTCACTGATAGATCGGAGAAAGTCTGACATTCCCATGAACGTGGATAAAAAGCCCAACCTCTTCAATTTTGATGGACGGTCTGAGCTTCTAACGCGTTTAGGTGCGAATCGGTGTGAATACTGCGGCGATGAAAACGGGCCTTTTGAGATCCATCATGTCAGAAAACTGAAAGATATCTCAAAAGGGACGGGCGCGTGGATGAAACTGATGATTCAGCGGAAACGCAAGACATTGGTGCTTTGCAAAACCTGTCACACCGACCTTCATCGTGGGACATTGTCAGATAATCGCTTTGCTGCTTAATACTGCAAATGGAGAGCCGGATGCGGCGAAAACTGCAAGTCCGGTTCGGAGGGGGGATAACGGGAAACCCTCATGGGACCACGTATCCTACCCTACTTGACTGAGAGGTCTGACAGTCCCTCCCCCGGCCTTCCGCCGGGGTTATGCGGTCTGTCACAACGGGATTGTTCCGTCATGACACCTGCATCCTTAGTACCCCGCTCTTCCGGTCGCCTTGCTGCAATGCTGACGCTGTGTGGAACAGGATGCACCTTTCTTCTCCCTGTTCTGTTTTTTTACAGCCGCGCGCTGAGTGACGTTGCCGCCACACTGATCGGCTGCCTCTTCCTGCTCTATTCCGCTGTGCAGCAAGACTGGCTCTGGACCCGCAAGGACTGGCTGCGCCCCGCCGCACTGTTCTGCGCGTTATGCCTGATCTCCTCCGTTTATGTCGGTCTGCGGGAGGCATGGGTGCAGGCGTTATGTCTGCCCCGCCTCTTTCTGCTGACCGCAGCACTGGAAAGCTGGATTCTGGTTTCCGCCACACGGCGCAAAATGCTGGCTACAATTTTATTCGTGCTGGCCTTCTGGCTGATAGGCCAGTGCTGGAAACAGTATCTGACCGGCACCAACCTTCTGGGCTACCCTCCTGCCGATGATGGCGCACTGACCGGCCCCTTCATGAAGCCACGGGCCGGATTTACGCTGCTCATGCTGTTTTTTCCGGCGCTGATGCCGGTTGTTCTGCACGCATTTCACACCAGACGCCTCTCAGCATGGGCAGGGGGAGCCGTGCTGCTGGTGCTGAGCGTGACAACCATGGTGCTGATCGGCCAGCGGATGAGCAATGTGCTGCTCCTGTTCGGCCTGATGCTGACAGCCCTGATGGTCCGCCGCTTTCGGGTGCCGTTTGTGCTGATTATGGTGGTCGTAGGGGGTCTGATTGCCAGTCTGCCGGTTATCTCCCCGCGCACCTATGCCAAGCTGGTGCTGAAGTTTTCCAGCCAGTTACACCATTTTACCCAGAGCGATTACGGCAGGCTGTACCGGACTGCCGTGACAATGGTCGTCTCCCACCCCTGGCTGGGGCTTGGCATGGACGGGTTCAGAAATTTTTGCCACGTCCCGTTCCATACCGAGGCCCTGACGCCATTTGGCCTGCCCCCGCTGGACAGTGATACGGGGAAAGGCTGCAACATCCACCCCCATAATTACTATCTGCAAATTGCCACCACCGCGGGCCTGCCGGGGCTGGCCGCATTTGGCTGGATGATTATGTGCTGGCTGCGCACCGGCCTGCGTGCGCTGGCACCGGCCACGCACCCGCAGCAGGCCATGCTGTTTATTATGTGCTGTGTGCTTCTGTGGCCCGTGGCCTCCACCAGCGCCCTGTTTTCCTTCCCTACAGCAGGCTGGATTTTCCTGTTTGCGGGGTGGATGCTAGCAGCTTCAGCCCAGAGCCGCGCCACAGCCTGCGGCAGCACCACGCATCCTGTTTGTAAGAAAATTTAAATATTTCCTTTTATTAGCGTCCGGCTGCCATACTATTTCTTGAGCATATCGGGCAGGCTGCATGCCTATGTTGTCCGTTTTCTTCCTCTGAAATCTCATAATGTTCTTGGCGTTCCGGGTTCACGCCGCTATAAGCCGCGTCATTCTTTCAAGGCAGGTGTCCTGTCATTGCAAAGGCTGACAACTGACATGATTACTCTACCGCCAGACTATCGCCCGTCAGATGATGAAGAGTTTATGAACCCTCTTCAGACGGAATATTTCAGACAAAAACTGCTGAAGTGGCGTTCTGAACTCCTCAAGGAAGCCGGAGATACCCTCGCCAGCCTTTCTGAAGGTGGCATTCATGAAGCCGACATTACGGACCGCGCCAGCGTGGAGACAGACCGGGCGCTGGAGCTGCGCACCCGTGACCGCGCACGCAAGCTGATTGGCAAGATCAATCTCGCCCTCCAGCGGATTGAAAACGGGTCTTACGGCTATTGTGAAGAAACGGGTGAACCCATCACCCTGCGTCGGCTGGAAGCCCGCCCGATTGCCACCCTGTCCATTGAGGCACAGGAACAGCATGAACGGATGGAAAAAACCCATCGTGACGATTAATTCCGCTTTTTAGGCGGAAACAGACTTGCGGCGTTTGGCATGACCAGCTAGAACGCCGCCAGCGGGCTGCTGTAGCTCAGTGGTAGAGCACTCCCTTGGTAAGGGAGAGGTCGACAGTTCAATCCTGTCCAGCAGCACCATGATTTCCCTGCTTTTTATCAGTCCGCACTTTTCTCTCCCTTGACCCAAGGGCGCGAGGAAAAATCCTGATGCTCCACATGCATCAGCCCCTCCGTATCCGATGCGGACAAAAGGGCTCTCCGGCGCAGGGTCCCCGAAAGCGCGCCCTGCCCCCATCGCCTGAGACAACCGAGATCCCGCATGCCGTGAATAAACCTGTGGATAACGGGTGCAACATCGGTGCACGACTCAGAAAACCAGTAAAAAGCGACTCCAGACCCTGTGGATAATCAGGGGGATTTTTTACTGCTCCCCATAAAAAAAGGGAGCCATAAACCGGCTCCCTCTTCCATCCATACCTTAAAGCCGGATCAGCGGCCCGGACCACCCGGTCCGCCACCCCCACCGGGGCCTCCGCCGCCATGGCCACCGCCTCCGGGACCACCC
>NZ_JACRVR010000037.1:0-27354 GCF_018811975.1 Acetobacter sp. P1H12_c
AGATCAGACAGTCTCTCGCAGACCAAAACATCACCGCCTGTATTCCACCAAAGAAAAACAGGAAATCAAAGCCACCTTACAATTGGCATCTGTATAAAAAGCGCCATCTGATCGAAAACATGTTCGCAAAGCTGAAAGACTGGCGACGGGTGGCAACACGATACGACCGCTGTGCTCATACATTCATGTCCGCAATCTACATCGCAGCAAGCTTCATCTTCTATCTTAAAGAATGAGTCCTGAGCCTAGTGCCTGAGCCGTTCCTTCACCCGTGAAGGCGGTTAGACAGCAGGCTGCAACCCCTAACAGCACAAAGAGCCCTTTCGACCAGCGGGACACTCTGACCTGACTCATTGGTCCAAAATAAAAACCACGAACCGTGTCCAGTTCTGCGCTGATAAGGTCTACGATGATTCCCTGCCCCTTCAGGATCGCACGCAGCATTTTTTTCGCTCCGTATGTTTCATCAAAATAAATTGGAAAAATTACACTATTTAAGCAGCCCGAATATCAAGATAATGTCTCAAAATGTCGGACGATCCACGATACTTCATAAAGAAGCCCCACGCTGACAAATGCCATGTGGAAGCGTCGATTAGTGGACATAATCGCTATCCCACATAAAACAAGATAAACTGGGACACGGAACCAGTATTCTATAGAAAACAAGGCATAATGTGCAGGCCCTTTGATAAGAGTGTCAATTAAATCAAACATAACAGTCAGGGCAAAAAACGAGAAAAACCATTTTCGCCTTGAAATAAAGAAATCTTCATATCCTGTATAATCACTGATAGAATCAGGAAATAGAAAAGCGCTCAGGAAAAATAAGATGATTGCATAAAGAATTAGAAACAAATAGGTCTCGAATCTCCATACAGGGAGTTCAGTCAGCCACAACTCCCACCACCAGAAATGCATCAGCATCAGAAGCAACGTAAGCACCCAACCAATATGTACAGGATAAATGCGCGTCTGGCTTGGGTGTTGAATAATACGGACAAGACCCGTCAGAAGTCGGGTTACGCTCAAGCCGACAACCATGCCCATAATCATGCGGACATGCTGGAAAATATCCGGTGAAGTCAGGGGATGTGGAGGCATGATCATATTTTTCCCTGTCAGTTATGTCTTCTCAAGGTTTATCGAGATTTTTATTTAAGGTTTGGTAATCTGTATTTAATAGTAAAGCGAATTTTGTTTCCCGGTGAGCGAATTATAACGTCGCCATAAAAAGGGGTTAAAATATATCGTAAGAACTTTCATCTGATCAGTTGACATAACAGGCTCAACCAGCGCTATTCAGGGTTTCGGGCAAAACCGCTATTTTTTTGCAGTCACGGTTTTTCCGTGGTCATCAAAATAATATAAAATATTTATGTAATTTTTATCCTGCTTACAATATTCTTTTAATTATTAAAAATAAAAATCAATTTAATACAAAAATAATCATGAATTATACCACAAATACCGCAAAGAATAAGACTGGCTTCATTGCAAACACGCAAACCTCCTAACTGTTATCATAACGCGTTAATAAACTCCTTTTATACGTTCCTGCTCTGGGACGCGGCCGTCACAGCACAAAAAAGTGCCAACGTGATCATGCCTCCTCCTCTGCATACGGTGGCACTGCCAAGTCTCATAATAAATATGCTATTTTACGACAACACATGTCGAGAAAAACGAATAATCTCTCTCTACTTTAATCATAACAGTAGGAGCGCCTTTGTACCGTTATAAAAAGCTATAAATAGTAATGCAGTATGGGGCTAGCTACCCAAAAGGGATTGAGCAAGGTCTTCGTCTATAACAAGTTTTTTTGCAAATCCACCACGCAGGGCGGCCCGTGTGGCCTCAAGTTTATGCTGACCAGAAACAACCAGAAGTCCTTCCATCTGGCGCAAGGTCGCATGATCTGCTCCGATCAGCCGCGTATCGATCTCTCCCAACACAGGCTGACCTTCTGCATCAATAAAACGCCCTGCGATAATACCCGTGGCACCCCGTTTTGTGTAATTTTCGATATCCCGCACGGACGCAATCTGGAAATGCGTCACATGGCTGTCTGGTGTTGCGGGGCTGACTGTATAAATTGCTTTATTACAGTCACTCAGTTTCTCAAGCTGGTCATGAATAATAGGTTCCGCTTTCAAAAGATCAGCAAGAAGAACAGAACTGCAAATAGCCGGCGCATTCAGGTTGATACAGAGTGCACCAATACGATTGGCAATTTCAACGGAACATCGTTCGGATGTGGGTAGCAAAGGGTTAGCCATGGAGCCGATAAGCTGCCGAACCGTCAGATTTTCAACAGGCCAGTACGGAACATAGTCCGAAAGCAGGCTGAGTGTTTTCCCCCAGCTCACGCCAAGCTGGTCTCCCGGCTGGATAAATTCCAGCAAGACCTGTGCTGCGGCCTGACAGACCTCGGCAAGGCTTCCATCCTCTGAAAGGCCATCAACTGGAATAACGTGAGCACTTTCCAGCCCAAACCGCTCTGTCAGGGCATCCGCCGTTGCATTCAGACGAAAATGCTCACCAGATAAGCGGATGCAGACAATTTCCCGCGCTTTGGCCTGCTTGATGTAACTGATAACAGTCGGGCGAGAGAGTCCCATACGCGTGGCAATCTCGCCTTGTGTCATGTTCTTGACGTAGTAGAGCCAAGCGGTTTCAGCAATAACCCTGTCTGATGGGCCTGTCTCTCTCTGCATTCCGCCTTCCCATACGTCATGTCTCTGTAACTGCGTCTTTGAGCATACTGTCCGTGATCTGCAAATCATTTTCAAGGCTGCGATCGGCAACACAGCCCTGACGCTGTAAATCGGCATGGTAGCCGCGGACGGCCTCTATGGAGTTGACTTTCCGGTCCACCACCCATCTCATCCACGTAATCATCAGGCACTGGTCCTCTGCTCCGTTAATTTTACGCCCAAAGAGCGCCAGACGGGCGCCATAGCGTTCAGCCTGAGCCAGAAGCTCGAACGTATCGCGATGTGTGCCACCGCCTCCCCCCATAATGCCCACCACCATGGACGGATCATGCTGCACCAGTTCTTCCAGAGGTCCCGGACCGTTATATGCCACCTTGAGAAACTCGGGTTTCTCCTGGCGCGTCAAGGATGCAAGTGTGCGCACCACACAATCGTTAATGAAAAAGCCAACCTGATCGCCGGAGAGGCCCGTCTCAACATTAGGATTGAAAACCTCAAGAAAATGCATTTTGCCGTTCATCCGGGCATCTGCCCGAAAGCGCGCATAGGCCTCAAGTGAGGATGCATCATGCTCTGCATCATTAATATATGTCAGAGAGTACAGGCACAGCGGGGCACGGGCAAATTCAAGGGCCGCGCCTCGGTACGGGCGTGGTGGAAAATCAGGATACCGCCCTCCCCGAATACCGACCCATGCGTCAGTTGCTTCATTGCCGCGAAAAGCTGGTATAATTTTACTATTCTCAAAAGCACCTTCGTCAGCAAGTTGCTCAATAGTCGCTGTGGAAGACAGCATGATATCAAGGACATCCTGCTTTATCAGGTCGCGCACCTGTTGCAGAAATTCCGGACGGTTGCGATAGCCAGAGCTTTTGCCGGTCTCTCTGTCACGGCGAAGCCCCATGGATGGAACTCCGCCAGCAACATCAACATCTTTGGCGTCCGCGATCATGAAGTCACCGATTTTATAGTCACCGGCTCTGATACGGGAGATTTTCTCGAAAAAACGTGTTTTTTTGTATTCGTTCTTTTTGGTCATCGCACAGATTGCCTTAGTTTGAGGATGATTTTTTCAGGGTGCAGCGGACAACAGAGCTTTCATCCCCCGATCAAGCCGGGAAAATTCGTGGTATCGTTCCTCAAGAATGGCGACATGATCAGGAACTGGCTCCAGCCTGCATGAGACCCTGCTCATTTTCGCCACGGCCTCTTCAAGTGTGGCATAAAGTCCGCTTGCGACCGCAGCACAGATTGCACCACCCAATGCGCCGACCTCTGGCGTATCAACAATCTCGACCGGTTTGTTGCATACATCCGCAAAAATCTGCCCCCAGAAAGGTGATCTTGCAGCACCGCCCGTCAGGCGGATCACCTCAGGCCATTCTCCGTTTCCGTATTCCAGAAGAGCCTCAGCATGACGGCGATGTTCAAAAGCAACGCCTTCACAGGTGGCACGGATCATGGACGCCTCGTTATCCGTAGCACTGAGGCGGAGAAAGCTTGCCTGCCAAGGGCTTGGACCGTGAATATAAGGAAGGAAGTAGCAACGCCGCACATCAACAGGACAGTTTTCTGCAACGGTAAGGGCCTCAGGAACGGAGATGCGGTCCCCCAAAGCGTGCTTCAGATACCAGCCCAGATTGGCGGCGGATGAGGGGCTTCCTTCTGCAACCAGCCGTGCGTGATCCCGGTAGAGCATGTTCAGCAGAGGATATTTCCCTGTATCGTCCCCTGATGTTTCCATGCCGTTGATTGCCCATGTCCCTGCAATCATAACCATCCGGTCCGGGGTGATCACACCGGCACCCAGAGCGCAGGATGCAACGTCCATCATACTCCCGGCAACAGGGAGCCCTTCCGGCAGTCCTGTCTCAGCCGCAGCCCGGGCACTAATTCTTCCGGCTATGCCAGAACTAGCAACAATTTCTGGAAGCTTTTCCATAAGGCCTGACTGCCCAAGAAGAGAAAAAGCCTCCGGTGCGTAGTCTTTTCTCCGAAGATTCATCAGCCCTCCCCCGCTTGCGTCAGAAGGGTCGGTCAATGCGGCATCTGTGAGCCGGAGACGGATAAAGTCTTTACAGGCTAAAGCCCAGCGCGTGGCGTGCATAACATCCGGCAGATTTTCTGAAAGCCCGACAAGCTGGATCAGGGTCTGCCCGCCCCACGGGCGGTGTCCGTTCATCTGGCCTAAGGTCTGATCTTCTCCATTTTTGAGAATACGATCAGCAACTGGCTGTGCACGATGATCAACCGACACAATACCCGGATGCGTCGGCTTTCCCTCGGCATCCACCAGAAAAACGCCATTTCCAAATCCCGTTCCGCCAACGCCTTTGAGGCGTTTTGCAAAACCTCCTTCCAGAACATCCCGAATGGCACGCACTGTTGCCTGCCAGAATGCGTCGGGGTCACGCTCCACTCTGCCGTCCGGGTAGTGGTTCGTCGTGACTTCAGCATTGCGAAGGCGAACTATCCCGCCCTGACTATCAAACAACGCGACTTTTACCGCTGTTCCACCTGCGTCAATTGCCAGCAGCAGAGCATCCTGATCATGAGACATCATGATTTCCCTCCCCGCCAGAGAATGCGTGAATCTGAGGTGCACTTTTCAATCTGCGTATCAACCCAATCCGCGTCATGCCCCAAAATGGCGGCCATAATCGTTGCAATCTCTTTCAAGGCGTCGCGTGTCAGGCGCCCTGTCATGACGATATTCATCCTACGCAAAACCATGTCCTCCAGAGTGAGAGGCATGCGGTGGCGCGTCAGCCATTCAACTTCACGCCGGGAATAACCGGGCGCATTCTCCAAAGGATTGTCAGGCTGACTTGCGCAAAATGCAGCCACTTCAGACGTGATAGCGCCGTATCGCCGCAGTAATTCTGTTACACGCTGCACAGGCAGGCCGGTTTTGCCCGCAAGGGACGTGGCATCCACGTTCGCGGCCCCCGGGTATGGACGGTCCGCAGTGCTGGTGCTGCGTATTTTGCCCAGTTTCGCCAAAATTGCGTCCGCAGCCATCTCCGCAAAAGACCGAAATGTTGTCCATTTGCCGCCCACCAGAGACCATACAGGAAGACCACAGGCCTCGGTCTGGATCAGGGCATGATCTCGCGCCGCCTGCGTTGCGTTTCCACTCCCGGCCTGAAGGGGGCGAATACCGCTCGTAACGGACTGAATATGGTCTTCTGTAACGTGCAGATCATCAAACAGGCTGTTGAGCGCATTGAGCAGATACGCAATTTCTTTCTGGGAAACACTATGATCGGCGGGGTCTGAGGTTTCAACTTCAGTTGTACCAATCAGAATAACGTCCTGCACAGGCAGGCAGATCACCATTCTCCCCTGCCCATCATCAAAATAAAACGCACGGCGTGCCATCCGGGCGTGCAACGCATCGTGCCGCAAAACCAGATGCGCTCCCTTGATGCCACGAATAAACCGTGTGGGATTTCCTAGTGTAGCATTTACCTTATCAATTGCAGAACCTGTTGCGTTAACAATCGTTTTTGGCCGCAGAACTCTTGTTTCTCCTGAAACATCATCAGTAACAGAGAAGCTTCCATCCTGCTTATACTGCCATGCCACATGGTTAATTGCCGCCACATCCGGCGTCTCAATCGCCGCCTCAATCATTTCCATGATCAGGTTTTCAGGAATGACGATCTGCCCGTCATAATAGCTGACAACCGCCTTTACAGTTGTGGGTAAGCCGGAAGGAAAAAACCGCTTTTTGAGCGTTACACTATGCCGCGGCAAAGCGCGCCTTACCGCACCAAAACGCTCATACAGCACAAGAGCCATTTCTATAGCCACAAGGCTGAGGTTACCTGTTTTTTTGGAAAGCCCCAGAAAACGCAGAGCAGCTTTTGGAAAGCCTGCAAACAGATTTGTAACCGGCACTACAATTTCAAGAGGTTTTACGAGGTGTGGCGCATCATGCAGCAGCATGTTCCTTTCGCGTGCTGATTCACGCACCAGACTGAATTCCCGCCCTTCAAGATAGCGTAGTCCGCCGTGCGCCATGCGGCTCGAAGCTCCGCTCGCACCGGCGCTGAAGTCTCCGGTGTCAATCAGCACAGCGGAAACCCCGTTGAGCGATAAATCACGCAGTAACCCGACGCCGTTCACACCACCGCCAATGATAAGAACGTCCGGTGAGCCAATGTTTTTTATTTTTTCCCATACCCGTTCACGCACAAACGGGGATGATTTTTTCTTTTCGGCTTCTGCCATGGCAACTTCTCCGCTGTCTGCCCTACCCGAAACTAACCACACAGCATTTACAATTGTCAATTAATATAGACTTATGTAAAGAATCGCTTCTCACGATGTCAAACAAGAATGCCGCAGACGCTTCGTATTCTCTAAGAAGCGTGACGGCGCAAAAATGAAAGTCGTGCCAATGATTGAAACGATCAAAAAAAACAAAACGCTTTTCGCTGGAAGTGTTCTTGCCTTCGTTCTGATGGGAGCCGGGCAGTCACTTCTTGGGCCATGCGTTCCTGAGTTCCGCCAGATATTTGGGCTTTCTATAGCCTCAGCAAGCATGATCGTTACCGCACAATGGGTCGGTGCTCTGGCGGGGGTCGTCACTCTTTTCTTCTGTGGTCAGAAGGACTTCATCAAGCTCGCTTTTGGTCTTCTTGTGGCCGGAACGGGCCTGATGGCGGCTCAGCCGGGCTGGCCCTTAACACTGCTTGGCTCTCTTGCATTCGGGGCAGGCTACGGCGCCAGTCTGGCACTGGTAAATTCACGCTTACTTGAAAGCTTTGGAGCCTCCGGCCCTTCAATGGTGAGTCTGGTCAATGCCCTGTTTGGTGGCGGAGCAATTATGGCGCCGCTTGCCTTCGTGGCACTAGCGCGATCATCCACAGTCAGCTTCGCTCTTCTTTCCGCAGGGCTGGCTATTCCTTTTCTTCTTGCCTTCCAATTTGCAGCGCCCCCTCACCATCACGAGGCAGTGACCGAAGCTTCGACTGTATTCCGCCCGTCTTTTGCAACATTGTTTATTGGGGCATCAGGAACAGCCATTGAAGCCTGTCTGATCGGGCTCGGGCCGTCTATTCTCGTTAACGGCAGTTTTTCTGATGTGACGGCCGCCAACGCTCTCTCGTTGTTTTTTGTATTCTTTCTCAGCGGGCGCATTGCCCTCAGCTTTGCAGGGCACCGTTTCCCGACGGCACCGATGATCATTGCGGGCTTTGCCGGGACTGCTGTTCTGCTGTTTCTGGCCTCTGCTGGTATTCTTCCGACCATAACCTATCCGTTATCAGGATTTTTCATCGGGAGCATTTTTCCAAATTTCTTTGTTTTCGGTTCCTCGCTTCTGGGAAAAAATAAGAAAACAGGCCCCACTCTCGTCTGTGCAGCTCTGGCTGGGGGTGTCGCAGGGCCGCTTGTTGTCGGACAATTGATCGCGCATCTGCCCGGCCTGACATCTTTTCTGCTTCTGGCTGTCTACGCTGTTGTTATAACATTCTTCGCAAGCCTTATCCTGAGAAAGCATTTTCGTGCCCTCAGGCCATAATTCGCGTCCAGAGATTAAGAAACAACACCGGAGACATAGATGCCGAACCTGACACGATACGACGCCTAAATTGCGAAGGCACCCCGGTTCTCCGGAAGCGGGGCCTCAGACTGTTCCAAAGAGAAAAATAAAAACAAAGACGTCGAATGCTTTGATAACAGGCAGGATTATTTTTTGTTCTTCTGTGATCAAAACCATTCCCGGGGAACAATACTATGCGCAGTGTCTCAGAACTGGATATCACATCCACTAAAACCAGACAGATCTTCGGTGCCGTGCGCTCTGTTTATGTCGCCTGTCTGTTTACCGTTCTTTGTCTGACAGGCTGGCAGCCGGGCTTTTCTCCCCCTGCTATGGCGCAGGATGCACCGGCCTCAACGGAGGCGCCGGAGTCCAGCGCCGCATCGCCAAAAGACCACGCTAAACTGCCAGCAGCCGTACAGCCGGATAAAAAAACAGAAATTCCATCATGGCTTCAGGGCGTTATCGGGAACAGAGCACCACCCCCCAAGGAACCGTTTGTTTCCAACCCAACCCCTTTTGGGGAAACCCAGCCTACAGTCCCGCTTTATCAAGAAATTCCCGGATTTTTGCAGGCTTCTTATGGCCCGCCGTCATTTGGCCCTCCTTACGGGACAACCCATCTGTTCGGAGACTGGGGCGGAATTCAGCCATGGCTGCAAAAACGCGGACTTTATTTCGCGCTGGATGTGTACGAAGATATTGCAGGCAATGTTTCAGGCGGTAAAAGGCGGGCTTACAGCAATGCCGGGCAAGTCGGTGCGACACTGGATGTTGACTGGCAGAAACTATTGCACGCAAGTTCCTGGTCTGACGATTTATGGCTCCATATGCTCGTTGTTAACGGTCACGGAACCAATCTCAGCCGCCTGTATGGCGATAACAGCAATCAGGTCCAGCAGATTTACGGGAGCCGCGGCAATGTTGTCGCGCATCTGGTCTGGACATATTTTGAAAAAGCCTGGCTACAACGCAAAATTGATCTTGCAGTTGGCTGGATTCCGCCCGGCGCGTTTTTTCAGAACTCGCCATGGGTTTGTAACTTTATGAATGTGTGGCTGTGCGGCGGAGAATCCCCTACCAAATTCATGACAGGCGGGCGCGGCTGGCCATCAGGCAATATCGGCGGCGTCCTGCGTGTGATGCCCATCCGGCAGTTCTATCTGATGGGCGGCCTCTTTGCCGTCTCTCCTCATGCCTATAATGGCGGAATTTCCGGCTGGTCATGGGGGCAGGATCGCCTTGGAAAGCTGTCTTCTCAGTTCGAGGCGGGTTGGATTCCGGAATTCGGGCGTAATCATCTGATCGGCCATTATAAAGTCGGCATTATGTATGATAACTCCCGCTACAACGACCTTTATGAAGATATCAATGGGGCTCCATGGGTTCTGACCGGCCAGCCAGCCCGTAAACAAAGTGGTCAGACCTCAGTCTGGGTGCTGGCTGACCAGATGCTTGTCCGGCACGGCCCCGGTGAAATGAACGGGCTCATTCTGGGGGGCTATTTTGGATGGGGTTCTGGCAAGACATCCCAGATCAGCCATAGTTTTACAACGGTACTGATGGACACCGGTGCATTATGGAAGCGCCCGCTGGATAGTGTTGGGATCGCTTTTCTCTGGTCCAAATTCAGTCGCTCCGCCATTTTATCTCAGGAAGCAGCGGCCTCCGCAAACCTCCCGCTTCCCGGCGCAAATTATGGCATACCCTACGGTATTCAGGGGCATGAAGCCATTTATGAGGCCTATTACGGCTTTCATGTCATGGAAGGATTTACCATCAAGCCTGATTTTCAATACGTAAATCATGTTGGCGGAACCACAGTCTTTAAAGATGCAGTTGTTCTCAGCACCGCCATAAACATCGCGTTCTGAAGCTGACAGGACAAAGCCCGGATGAAAGGTCCGGGCTTTTGGCTGACTGGGCTACAGGAACTCTTTTCTTCTTGGGAATTGCTCGTTATGGCTGGTCTGAAAATTCAGCCAGCACGCTAAACTGACTTAAAAACAGCTTTTCCCAGCGGATTATCTGTTAGCTGCGTCTGGCTTCTGAGGTCCTGATAAAGCGCGTTGTAAGCAACAGGACAGCATGGAACACGGCAAGCAGTCCGAAAGTTTCCGTGAAAGCTTGGGATGTAGCATGGAGCGTCGTGCCTATTGCAAGCCGCCAGCCGAGAAATGTGGCGCAGACAGTTGTTAAAGTTGGTCCTCCAATACGCTGCATAATGTTGAGCGCAGTTGTCGCCATGGGAATGTCCTGCCGTGAAACTGATGCGTAGCCTGCGCTCATGGCCGGAATACCAACGGCCCCTCCCCCAGCGCCGCGCAGAAATAAGGCTATGGTGAGCAAAGCAATATTCAGACCATTAGCGGCCAGTGCTGTCAGGAGAAGAGTTCCCATCAAGGAAAGCAGTGCTCCGAAGCCGGTCAGAGCCCGCACAGGGAAGTGATCGCTCAGGCGACCGATAAGTGGGTATACGCACATCATCCCCAGCCCCAAAGGGGCTATGAGCAGTCCCGTCTGTTCAGGCGAGATCCCGCAGGAATGAATGAGCCATACTGGCAGCATCATCTGACCGGCGAACAAGACACCATTGGTGAGGAACATAATAACTGCCGACGCGGAAAAAGCCCTTATCCGAAACAGGCGAAGGTCAACCAGTGCATCGTCCCCCTTGCGACGTGCAGACAGGATATACAAAGCAAACAGGGCAACCGATACGCCAAGGATCATCACCCCTGAAGACTTCGCGACATGATCCATGCCGTAAAGGAATGCAACCAGAGCCGGTGCGAGAAGGCCAAGCCCCATCAGGTCCAGCGGGCGTGAGCGTATTTCTGATCGATCATCCGGTAAAAACAGAGCTGCGAGGGCAATGGCGACCACTCCGACCGGCACATTCAGAAAAAATATCCAGCGCCATGAGGCAACCGAGAGAATAGCTCCGGCCACAACAGGCCCCAGAAGCGGCGCAAGCAGCACCGGAGCCGTCATGGCGCTGGCCACTCGTGGTAGTTGTTTACCCGCCACACGGGCAACCGTCATCTGCGCCATGGGCGCGAGCAGACCTCCCGCCATCCCCTGCAAAAGGCGAAATGCGATCAGGGATGGCGCGGACCATGCCACCGCGCACAGTGCGGATGTCAGTGTAAAGGCACCAAAGCACCATAAATAGACCGCGCGCGCTCCAATGCGGTTCACCAGCCATCCGTTAAGCGGTAGCGTCAGGGCAAGGGCCAGAAGATAGCCACTAATAACCCATTGGATACTGGAAAACGGCGCATGGAGCGTCGTAACAAGGTCCGGAAGTGACACATTGATAATCGTGGCGTCCAGTTGCGCCATAAAAGACCCGATTGCCGCAACACTCACGATTTTCCACGTTCCCGGCGGCAACTGATCTGCACGCCCGGCTGGCAATAGTTTTTTCGTTTTCATGCTGGCGTTACTCGAAACCGGGGGACGCTATGGCGCACACCAGACGCTCATACATCCAGCGTTACTGCATCACTTGCGACCACACGGCCAAGGCGCGGGAAAATTTCTTCACAGGCAAAACGCTGCATCGCTTCCGTAAATGTAGACATAATGTCTTCTACTAATACGACATTATATCCATGCTCATGGGCCGCCCGCGCGGTGGATTCTACCCCCAGATTGGTAGCAATTCCGCCAAGTACGATGGTCGTGATCCCACGCCGCCGCAACTGAAGGTCAAGATCTGTGCCGTAGAACGCACCCCACTGCCGTTTTGTAACCCGCAGATCGTTCGGTTCAGCAAGACCGTCAGCCAGTTCCGCCCAGTCCGGAGCAAAGCCGCCCGGCGGCGAAAAAGGCCGGTCGACCGCCGCATGCACGGCATCGGCAAAATCCGGGGCGAACGCAACATTCACCAGAATAACGGGTGAACCTGCGGCCCGGAAACGGGCCGCGAGCGTTTTTGAGCGTTCAACAATGTCTTCCCCTGAGAGTGGAGCAAGAGGAAGCTCCGTTATGCCTTTCTGCAGGTCAATCAGCACAAGAGCTGTCTGGCGAGCCGGGAGTGAAATCATGATAAGACCTTCCCTATTGACGTCCGGACTGCTTTCCCCAAGCGTTATCCAGGCCATATGAAAACCGCTTTAAGTTGAGTGCATACTCAAACAGGAGTATTAATTGAGGGAAGACTCAAATACGTCAAGAGGAAAACGGACGCCTCTTCAACCAATGCGCGCGGCTGGACGCCAGCGCGTTGAGGAATTGCTGGCGGCTGCGTCCGACCTGATGGCGGAACGAGGCTATGAGGCGACGACCATGGCGGAAATCGCGCTACGTGCCGGAGCGAAGATTGGCTCTTTGTACCGTTTCTTCCCGAACAAGGAAGCGGTAGCAGATGCGCTTGTGCAGCGCCATATCGCCATTCTGGAAGAGGAATACGCAGCCCTCGCCCAGCGCGCGGCCACCCTTTCGCCAGAGGCGCTGGCAGATGTTCTGATTGAATTGCTTGTCACCCTTCATCCACGCGTAAAGTCGCTATCTGCTCTGATGGAAGCACGGACAGACAGAATGGAGATCCGCAACCGCGCACGCGGTCATGCCCTGACAGGAATAGCGGCAGCCCTGCGTGTGTGCGCACCGGGGCTGGATGAAACCCTTGCGAGAGACATTGCAGCCGTTGTTCTCAACACCATGAAAATTTTACGAGGTATGATCACAAAAGATGCCCCCACCACACCCGGAGCTCCCGACGAATTGCGCAGGATGAACCGGCTTTATCTTTCAGACCGTCTGGCACCGTTCCGAGATCATTGGGGCTTATGATGATATGACGCGATATAAGAAAACGGGTTATAGAAATTGTAACTCTGACGATTTTAGAAAAAAATCTGACAGGGTGAGCGTCCGGAAATCAAAATGATAACTGCTTTATAACCCGGCATTGAGACTGTTGGTTGCTTCCCCTTATTGTCCACAAAGACTAATAAAAGGTACTGGCACAGCTTGAAGCTTTTCGGCCAGAGCCCGCAAGGACGGATCGAATTCCGAAGCCAGCCAGTAGAGCGCGCCTGCCGAGCGGGGATCAAATATACCAGAATACCCTTTGAGCCCCGCTCTGGCGCGAAGCGCGTCAAAACGCACGACCGAATGGACGAACTCCTCGTGCGGTTTCTCACCCGATACATAAGTTGTTAACCATCCTATCGCTTTTGCAAGGGATGCACCCTGACCGGTCGTCCAGTGATACCAGTCTTCTCCACGCGTTCTGGCCGCAAGAGCCGCCTGAATCAGAGGCTGAAGATCGTAAACAACATAATGCAGTGCATCACGCTCTCTGAAATCAAGGGTTTCACCATTCGGAGCGATATTGGCCATAATCTGTTTACGGAACAGCAGACGCGCCTTCTCAAACAGCACGTCATCGCCAAGGGCAACCGCCATCATCGTCACAAGTTTAACCCTGTGGCTTTGCCAGTTGTTACGCCATGTTGAGTGACTGTCCGCATGCTCCATCGCGTCACCATAGCCGCTGGCCCATTTTTCAAGAGAAGCCTTAACCAATGCACGGTCTGCTGGCAGCAGGGCAGAATCAATGATGGCATAAGTGTCAATCAACGCATCGAAGCTGGTCTCATCAATCGGATTAAAGCTGGGGTGGTACGTGGTAACCCACGCCAAAAGATAGCGCCGTGCGACGTTTAACCATGCGGTATCGTGGGTTACACGCCAGACAAGCGCGGCTTTTTGCATGAGAGGTAAGTCACGCTTAGCCTCAACACTTTCATCATAAAGACCCTCATGCGGCAGAGTGCCTTCTGTATGCAGGCGAGGCAAAGGCGCAGGTAAGCGGTTGCGCTCCCTTTCAAGCTGATGCACCAGAGATGTGAGAACGGGTCCGGTCTGCAGCGAGGGAATGCGACACCATGGCTCAGCCGCCAAGGCGGATGGTACGGAGACAAACACTGTTAGAAAGTACAGCAGTGCCCGCCACGCCACGGTCCTCATACCAGCTTAAGGTCCGTGGGGCTGGCAGTGGGAAAAACAGTCTGAAGATCAGTCTGCCTCAACCCGTATAGTCGTTGAAACAGCCCGCCAAACATCGCGCGATAATCCGTGAGCACCGGATAATCACGATTCTGGAACAGGTATTTCTGCTCAACAGGAACCTGTTCGCCTGCCAGGCGCCCTCCTTTGATACCGCCGCCCAGAACCCAGTAGACGCTCCCGTGACCATGGTCCGTGCCCTTGTCCCCATTCTCACGGAACGTCCGGCCAAACTCAGAGACCACCACAACCACCGTATTATGCCATTGCGGGCCAATTTCTTCACTGAAACCGGCAAGACCTCGCCCCAGTTCGCCAATACGGTCGGCCAGATAGCCCTTGGCTCCCCCCTGATTGACGTGCGTATCCCATCCACCAACATCCACAAAGCCAAGGCTGAACCTGTCACGCATCAACTGGCCAATCCGTCTGGCTGAAAGCTCAAACCCCTTGGGGCTTGCGGCGCCCCTGCTTGCCTGTGTCAGTTTATCTGTAATGGCATGGTAGACGTCATCCCGGATATGGAAGCCTTCATCCACAGCAGACGCAAGCGGGCGTCCGGCATACATGTCACTGATCAGCCGGGCCTGCCGGGCAGTAATGGCGGATTTGCCAACAGCATTAATGGCAATGTTCGGCACGGCACCGCCGCCGTCAAAAGCAAGCGGTAACTGCGCCGTAAAGGCAATTGGGGAGACCCCGGTTAGTGTCCGGGCCAGACGCCCCATAAAACCGGAACGGTAGTTTCGTGCGTTTTTGATATCCTGCCCCAGTTCGATCGTATCCTGTGTTTCAAAGTGGCTTCGGGTCAGGTCATCCGTCCCGGCAAAGGGGACAAATGCAACCTCTCCTTTTTGGTACAGGGGCAGAATAGTCTCGCGCAGAGCGGGGTGAAGCCCCCACGCGGTCTCAAGAGGCAAAGCCGCAAGAGGATTGCCGGGGTCCGGCCGCGCGATTGCCAGTGTCGGGCGGGACGCATAGTAGAAATCGCTCCCCGTCGGGATGATGATGTTGGTGGCATCATAAGCGCCACGAAGAAAAACAACGAGCAGCCGGGCACCTCCGGCAGGTGCAGCCCAGAGCCGACCGGCCATAGTCAGCGGAGATGCGGCTGCCATTCCGAGCAAAAGGTTACGACGCGTGAGGCTCATGACGGAAAATCTCCTGTCAGCTCATAAATTCTGGTGAGGAAAGGAAAAGTGTATTCCACTCCTGAGGAGACGTCGCTTCGTCCAGCGCAGCCCGTGTCTGCCGAGACAGCGTGGCACGCCTGACATCAAAATACGCTCCGTTCTGCAGGAGAGGGAGAACAGCCTCACCTGCCCCTTTTTCATCAGGTCGCCTGAAAAGAGCCGCCGCTCCTGCTCCAATCTTTTGAGCAATGTCGAAGCGCGCCATCATCTGCCCTGATGATGACCATGCTAAGGAGTCCAGCGGATACCCGTCAGGGGTGAGACGATTATAGAGCCCTTCAGACAGCCTGTTTAACCATCCCTGTATCGGAGCGGTATTGATAATCAGCTTGTCATCATAAGCCATACGGACCGCTGAATAGACATACCGCACCGGGTCCTTAAAACGCGTTCCCAGACTGGCCACAAACTCCGGAGAGCTGATCATAACATCCAGCACGCTGGCGATATGCCCTTTACTTTCCGTGAAGCGCCGCGTCATAAGGGCGACGAGGCTCTCGGGCGGGTTATCGGAAACGAAATACAGAGCAATCCGGCGTGCGATATGGCGTGCCGTAGCAGGATGAGCGCAGAGCATGTCCACTGCCTGCTCAATCTCCCGAAAGCCGCTGCCTTTGATAGTTTTCCCCAGAAAAATTTTATCGCTAAAATCATGGCGGGCCGGGTTGAACAGGAAGGCCCCGTCTCTCACCAGAAGAGGCTGTAATTCCGGCTTCAGTCTGGGATTATCAGGGCGAATATCTATACCCGCACCACTTAAAATACGGGCGAGCTGCTCAACATCCTGCTGCGTATAGCCGGAGCCGACGCCCATCGTATGCAACTCCATAATCTCGCGGGCGTAATTCTCGTTCACATGGCCTGCTTTGTTATCGGCGTTGTCAAGAAAACGCATCATTGCGGGATGGAGGAGTGTGGCCATCAAAAGATCACGAAAGTGGCCAAGTGCGTAGCGGCGAATGGCATTTTGCTCGTAATCCCCAACGAGAACTCGGATTATGCCTTTACCCTGATAGACGTTGAAATGATTGAACCAGAACCACGTCATGCGCTCGCACAACTGATCTGGCGCGTAGAGAGCCCGCAGGATGGAGGCCGTGGCGGCCTGTCGCGCCATGTCCGCCATCTCGGTCTGATAGAGTTTTTTCGCCTCTGCCCGGGCGGCTGGATCAGCAATCCCCTTTATCGCGCGGCCCTGCGCCTCAAAATTCCTTGCCAGATCGACAGCCGATCGCTGGGAAATTGTCAGGCCATCAATCTGCTGCTGGACATCGGGCGGCAGAGGCACTTGTGCTGGGGGCGTGAGCTGCCCGCGCAACCACTGCTTACGGCCGAGCGTCAGGAAGTCACGAATGGCTGATGGAGAGGCTCCCCATGTCAGCAGGTCGAGAAGCGCCAGATCCTGTGAGTTCACTTTTTGAGACGCCGCTCTCCCTTTTGCATAAGGGACTATTGCAGCAGCAACTGCCGTCGTTAGCAGGGAACGTCGCGAAACCATGCCTCTCTCCAGAAAAAGCCACTTAGATCAACAGTGGCGCTCGTGAAGATTCTCATCCGACTTCAACGTAATCCGACGCATATCATGTTTGTGGCTCAAAAAAATACTTCATAATAAATTACAGCTTTTCTGGGGCGCATTATGTCGCCTCATGCGTGATTGGTTCAGTAATGCTGAATGACGCGAGTTCGGAAGCCGTATCTCTCTTAGGGATCAGACGAAGAATGGTCTTTGGTTCTCCCATATCTTGTCCTAATGCGAGAAGACGCAGAACAACGGTGACCTGCTTTGTGCGAATTGTTCAGCGCGTTGCGTCACATGATCCGCTAAGCGATAGCTTGACGAGCCCTTCTGAACAGTCCGCCACCCTAGCCAGCGATTTATCAGCAATCCCGGAGATGGATGGCGGCTAGCTGCTTTGAAGCACTGACGTCTGACCTGTGAGCCGTGCTGCGTATGGCCGCCGACCACTTTCGACAGCAGCACCTTGCGTTCGAGACCGGAGAGCGAAGCACGCGCCGGATATGATGGGGCCAAACGCAAAAAGGGCTCAAAACTGCCGTCGTGAGGAACCCTATCTGACTTCCTGCGTTGATAACGGCAATAGGGTAACTGCCTTCATCGTGAGATTTTGAGGGTAGCGAATACTTTCTCTTGGGCTCTGTTCACAAGAAAAACAATAAATTCGATCGTAAAAATACAGAGCGCCTCCCTCTTTAAAGAAGATCGAAAAATTACGCCTCTTATTTTCACAAAGTTAAGGCGGAGCAGTAATATGGACAAATCTAAAGATTTTTCTCCGCATGAAGGGATCGAAGTAAGAGGAACGCCTTTTGGGCTCCGTCTATTCAAGCCGAAGACAGTTTTTTTCTGGCAGAATGATGATGTGCCAGTAAAAAGTGAAATTTTCGGAATAGAACGCCTTGAAGAACATGCCCGTAGTCTGGCTGTTGCGCAGGCCGTTACACATACTGCCATTACACACAGACATGCATTAAAGCACCGCCTTGCTGAAAACAGTATTTTTATCCGCAAAACTGTTCTTACTATTACGGAAGCACTCCAGACAGGAAAGCATCTGACACCTGCTGCCCAATGGCTTACCGACAATTACGCTCTTATTGATATGCAAATCAGGGAAACGAGCCTCGACCTGTCGGCTGGTTATTATGGCCGTCTCCCAAAACTGGCAAATGGACCGTTTCAGGGATTACCGCGGGTCTTTGGTGTCACCTGGGCTCTTATTGCTCATACGGACAGTCATCTCCTTCAGGATACTCTTTGCCGCTATCTGCTCGCCTATCAAAGCGTTACGCCACTGATAATTGGAGAACTATGGGCCGTTCCTATCACCCTGCGCATTGTCCTAATCGAAAATCTACGTCGCACTGCTCACGCCATTATAAAGAACAATGCCAGCTACCATGCGGCTGAGATTCTGGCTGTTGCGCTTGAAAATGCCCGTAAAGACAAAGAAACTTCTATCCAGAGAATTCTGGCTCAGGTTGAACCAGAGAGCCTGACCCCCGCTTTTGTCGCGCGCCTCGTTCATCGTTTCCGAGGGCTTGATTTAGAAAAAGACCCGGCACTTGTCTGGCTGGAGCAACGGCTTACGGACAAAAAAAGCAGTATTGAGTGTGCTGTTCGAGACGATTTACAGACACAGGCCGCTTATAATGCAACCATTGGTAATATCATTACCAGTCTCAGGTTTATTGCAGAACTCGACTGGACCGAAATTTTTGAGCACATCTGTTTGATAGATAAGGCTTTTGCACCCTATCCAAGTTTTACGGAAGCAGATTTCGCAAGTCGAAATCTTTATCGTCAAGCAGTGGAAGATCTCGCTCGTGACGGCGAGGTTTCTGAGTTAGATATTGCCAATTATGCACTGACGCTTGCACGGAAAGCTCAGAATGCAGCGCAGTCAGACCCACGCAAAACTGACCCCGGTTATTATCTTCTGCAAGAAGGGCGCAGTCAGCTTGAAGCAGAATTGGGCCTCCGGCCGCCCCTTTCCAGAAAACTCATACGGGATTTCTGCCATCACGGTATTACTGGGTATAGCCTTGCTATCCTCACTCTTGTGATTTTGTTTCTAAGTATCCCCGTGTGGATTTCGGAAAAAAACTATTCTCCCAGTTTATGGTTGGTGTTTATCGCTGCTTGTGCCTGCATTCCCACATCAGAGGCTGCTATAGCCTGCATAAACCGACTTGCTCTTCGCACGATCAAGGTCACAATGTTACCGGGGCTTGAACTGTCACAGGGCATTCCTGCCCACATGCGAACGATTGTGGTCATACCGGCTCTTCTGACAAACGAAAAAACGGTTAAAGAACTCCTAGCCAGACTGGAAATTCATTATCTGGCCACACATGATCAAGGCGTTCACTTCGCTCTTCTCACTGACTGGAAAGATTCTGATGATGAACACGCCTCTGATGATACTGCGCTTTTAGAACAAGCTTTTAACGGTATCACGCTTCTTAACCAGCGTTTTGGCCCTTCTGATAATGGGGACAGATTTCTGCTTCTGCACCGACACCGCATCTGGAGCGAAAGCGAGGGTGTGTGGATGGGATGGGAACGCAAACGCGGAAAACTGCATGAACTGAACCGCCTGCTCCGTGGCGCTAAAGATACGACATTCCTGGAAGATTTCTGCCACCACCTCCCACAAGGCGTGCGCTATGTCGTCACTCTAGATGCAGATACCCGTCTCCCTCTGGAAACTGTCCGAAGACTGGTCGGTAAGCTGGCACATCCTCTTAATGCTCCGCAGTTCAATTTGGAAACCGGACGCATCGAAAGTGGATATGCCATTTTGCAGCCTCGCGTCACTCCATCTCTACCCGTTGGGCATCAAAGCACGCTTTTCCAGAAGATCTATTCAACTTCCAGCGGGATTGATGCCTATTCGGCTGCTATATCAGATCTTTATCAGGACCTTTTTGGGGAAGGATCATACGCGGGAAAAGGTATTTATGATATTGATGCTTTTGAAGCCTCCCTTGCGGGGCGTGTCCCGGAAGCGTCTCTTTTAAGTCATGATCTGTTTGAAGGTATTTTTGCACGGGCGGGACTGGCGTCTGACATAGAAGTCGTAGAAGAATTTCCGACAGATTACATGGTTTCAGCCCAACGACAGCATCGTTGGGCGCGTGGGGACTGGCAGTTGCTCCCCTGGATTATGTCCGGCACAGCAAAAACACCCCTGCCACATAACCGCCTGTCTGGCATCGCACGCTGGAAGATGGTGGATAATCTGCGGCGGACACTCTGCGCCCCCTTCACGCTGCTTACCTTACTGGCCTGCTGGCTCTTCACGCCAGAAAATGCTGCCATCTGGACGCTTTTTATTCTGGCGATCATCGCCGTTCCAGCATTCCTCCCTGTGGTGCCAGATGTTTTCCCACGTCGCGAATGGATTACATTCAGAAACTATTGCAGTGTCATCAGGTCTCACACTGTCACCGCAGCTATTATGACAGCTCTCAACCTCACCTTCATGGCCCATCAGGCATTTCTGATGCTCGATGCCATCAGCCGCACCCTTTTACGTGTACTCGTTACACGCCGTTTGTTACTGCAATGGGTTCCTGCGGCACAAACAGCAAACTTTCTTCAGTCTGGCATGAGAGACTATTACCTCAAAATGCTCCCTGCTCCGGTTTTTGCCAGTTTGCTGACAGGGTACGTTGCCTGGTCGGACCCAGAAACCCTGCTTTTGTCCGGCCCGCTTTCTGTGCTCTGGATGCTGTCACCAGCTCTTGCCCTGTGGACCAGCCGCTCCCCTGTCCTCCCCTCTCAGTCACGCCCATCCAGAACCGATATCAGAACATTACGCACCGCAGCGCGTCGCACATGGCGTTTCTTTGAGACGTTTGTGACTGACGCTGACAATATGTTGCCGCCAGACAACTTTCAGGAAGATCCCAGCCCTGTTCTTGCCAGACGCACATCACCCACAAATATTGGCCTCTATCTTCTCTGCGCCATCAACGCGAGGGACTTTGGGTGGTGCGGCCTGCAGGAGACTGTAGAACGACTGGAAGCCACCTTAAAAACCGTTGAAAAAATGGAGAAATATCGGGGGCATTTACATAACTGGTATAGTACGGAAACTCTTGTCCCCCTCAATCCCCTCTATGTCTCCACAGTTGATAGCGGTAATCTGGCCGGGCATCTTATCACTGTTGCCAGCACCTGCCGGGAGTGGCGAATGCAGGACGCTGAGGATCATGCCTGGCGGAGTGGCCTTTCGGACGTCCTCACACTTGCCATCGTGGATCTAACTTTCCTCAATGGCACTCGTCTTCAGCTTACCAAACAACAGCGCGCGCTTGTCCGATCTCTGGCTAAACTAAAAAATGCTGTTTTGTCTGCACCAGAAGATCACACAAACAACACCCTGACGGAGTTCTACAAACAGGCAGAAATCATTGCCGGGCACGCGAAGCATCTGTTCCCGCATACTGAAAATCGGCCTGATACTCTCTCAACTGACCCGCTCTTCTGGGCCACAGCTCCGCTGCGCACTCTGGAAAGCCATCTTCGTGATTTCGAGCAGTCACAAAAAACAGGCTTATCTGACCGATTGCGAGTGCTGGAATACCAGGCCCGCCGACTGGCTGATGCCATGGATTTCAGTTTTCTGCGTGATGTATCCCGTAAACTGCTGTCTATTGGCTTTCTGGTCCCGGAAGATACTGCGGACAAGAACTGTTACGACCTCCTTGCATCAGAGGCGCGGCTCGCTGTCTACTTTGCGATTGCCAAAGGCGATATTCCCGCACGCGACTGGTTCCGTCTGGGCCGGGCCATCACACCTTCCGGTAACGGGGCTGCTCTTGTCTCCTGGTCCGGGTCGATGTTCGAATACCTTATGCCCTCACTGGTCATGCGTGCACCTGTCGGCAGCCTGCTTCAGGAAACAAATGCCCTTATTGTCCAGCGCCAGATTTCTTACGGACAAAACCTAAATGTTCCATGGGGTATTTCTGAAGCCGCCTATAATGTGCGCGATCTTGACTATACTTATCAATATTCCAATTTTGGCGTGCCGGGACTGGGCCTAAAACGCGGGCTTGCCGAGGATATCGTCATCGCGCCTTATGCGACATTTCTCGCGGCCATGGTCGATCCGCAGAAAGCCGTTACCAATCTGTCTGCTCTGGAAAAAACTGGCGCACTGGGCCGTTACGGGTTTTACGAATCTCTGGATTATACGCCCGGTCGCATCCCTGAAGACCAGACCGTGGCTATTATCCGTGCTTACATGGCGCACCATCAGGGCATGTCCATTCTGGCGGCGGCTGACACAGTTCTGAATGGCATCATGAGAATGCGCTTTCATGATGATCCTGTCATGGCATCTGCCGAGTTGCTTCTACAGGAACGCGCTCCCGATAAAGGAGCAATTGCCCATCCCTTACCCACAGAACAGGCTCTGCCTGCTCTCTCTCCAGAAACGACAACGCGCGCTGGCCGATTTTACGATACGGCTTACACATCTGAGCCTGTTACACACCTTCTTTCCAACGGTCGATACACTGTCATGCTGACCTCTGCAGGCTCTGGCTACAGTAGCTGGCAGGGGAACATGCTAACGCGGTGGCGAGAAGACGCGACGCTCGACCAGTATGGCTCTTATTTCTATCTGAAAAATGTCAGGACAGGGCGTTTCTGGTCCGCAGGCATCCAGCCCGCCGTTACTATTCCAGATAGCTATCGTGTCGCATTTCATGAAGATCGCGCAGAAATTTCTCGTTGTGATGGTGCTGTCACAACCACACTGGAGATCATGGTTTCAGCCGAGGAGGATGCTGAGGTCAGGCATCTCACTCTGTCCAATACGGGTCACGAAACATTAGAGCTTGATCTGACGTCTTACGCCGAACTCGCTCTGCTGCCGCAGGATGCTGATCTTGCGCATCCTGCATTCACCAAGCTTTTTGTCCAGACTGAGTATGTACCTGAAACAAAAACTCTTATTGCAACACGCAGACGCAGAACCCCTGATGAACCGGAAATCTGGGTTGCGCATCTTATCGTCTGTCCTGGTGCTGTCAGCATGGGGACAGATCGAGCAACCTTTATTGGCCGCAATCGCACGGTGCGTTCCCCTGCCGCGCTTGAAGATAAAGTCACTTTATCTGGGCAGACAGGAGCCGTTCTTGACGCATCTTTTTCTCTGCGCACCCGAGCAACACTCAAACCCGGCGCTACCACCCGGATGTCTTTCTGGACAATGGCGGCGGCATCGAGAAAAGAACTACTGGAATTGATTGACAGGCATAAAGATGCAGCGGCTCTTGATCGTGTGCGCACACTGGCGTGGACTCAGGCTCAAATTCAGCTGCGACACCTCGACATTCACCCGGCCGAAGCGGACCTGTTTCAGCGTTTTGCAGGACATATTCTTTTTACAAGCGCTTCTCTGCGTCCTCCTTCTGATACTATCCAGCGTGGAGCCGGACCTCAAACAGCTCTGTGGGAGCATGGGATTTCAGGCGACCTTCCCCTTGTTATTCTGACTGTTACAAAAAATGCCGATACGAACATCGTGAAGCAGATTTTGCTGGCCCATGAGTATTTCCGCCTGAAACAGCTTGCGATTGATCTCGTCATTCTCAATGACCATCCGTCTTCTTACCTGCAAGACCTTCAGGTCTCTCTGGAAAATCTGGTACGTTCCGTCCCTAAAGCCGGAACCGGTGGGGGATCCGTCCGTATTTTACGGACGGATCTTCTGTCCTCTGGCACGCGTGGTCTCCTGCTTGCAGTTGCCCGTGTTGTTCTGGCAGCAAATGATAGTCTTGAGACTCAACTTGATCATGCTGAAACGCAGCCCGCTGCGATATCACGCCCTGCCCCGCTGTTACGTTCCGTAAAGCCTGAAAACTTTGAAGTTCCTGCCATTCCTGAACTCGAGTTTTTCAATGGGTATGGCGGTTTTGCAGATAAGGGGGAAACCTATGTCGTAGTGCTTGCCCCAGAAACAACAACACCTACCCCATGGATCAATATTATTGCCAACGAGACGTTTGGCTTTCAGGCCTCTGCGGAAGGAAGCGGCCATACATGGTCTCTTAACAGCCGGGAACATCAGATTACCCCTTGGTCTAATGATCCGGTAAGCAATCCACCCGGGGAAATTTTCTATCTTCGGGATGAAGACACGCATGCCCTCTGGAGCCTGACAGCATCCACCCGGAGAGACGCAGCAGCGACATATGTCACTTACCATGGACGAGGATATACACGCTACGAACGCATAACGCAGGGTATTGCCAGCACTTTACTGCAATATGTTCCCACAGAAGACCCTGTGAAGCTTTCACGCATTCAACTTCATAATCTTTCTGGACAGCCCCGCACCCTGTCCCTCACAGCCTATGTTGAATGGGTTCTGGGGAGTGCACGCACCAAAACCGCCCCTTTCATCACCACAGAAAGAGACCCGCAAACCGGCGCTCTTTTCGCAAAAAACCGCTGGGACAGCACCTATGGCTCCCGCGTTGCATTTGCAGACCTTGGCCCCTACGTCACGACAATTTCGGGAGATCGCAAGAGTTTCATCGGGCGCAATGGCTCTCTGGATAATCCTGAAGCCTTTACACAGCCTGACGGTGTGCAAAGCATAACCGGAGCAGGGCTGGACCCCTGTGGTATCTTGCAAACTCTTATTACGCTACCTGCCAATGGACGCGTGGAAATTGTCTTCCTGCTAGGCGATGCGGCGGATGAAGCGGAAGCCCGGCACCTCATTACCCACTATCGCACGACTAACCTTGATGCCGTCCTGCAGGCCGTAACCACACACTGGAATGCCGTCTGCCATACCGTTCAGGTCAAAACCCCGGACAGAAGTATGGACATCATGCTCAACGGCTGGCTTTTGTATCAGACGCTTTCCAGCCGCGTTCTTGCCCGAGCCGGGTTTTATCAGGCAAGCGGAGCCTTTGGCTTCCGGGATCAGCTTCAGGATGGCCTGGCGCTCGCCGCGTCATCGCCAGCACTTGTCAGGGAACATATTTTACGGGCAGCTGGCCGTCAGTTTCTGGAAGGGGATGTACAGCACTGGTGGCTCCCTCAAACCGGAGCCGGTGTACGCACTCATATCTCAGATGATTGCGCCTGGCTGGGCTACACTGTTGCGCATTACGTCACGACAACCGGAGATACGAATGTTCTGGATGAAGCCATCGGGTTCCTTGTAGCGCCTCTGCTCCCTGTGGAAGAGCATGACCTGTTTACAGTTCCCACACTCTCTTCTGAAACTGCGTCTCTTTTTGAACATTGTGCACGAGCACTGGATCACAGTCTGTCAGTGGGCATACACGGGCTACCCCTGATGGGCACGGGAGACTGGAATGACGGCATGAACCGCGTGGGAGAGAAAGGGCGCGGAGAAAGCGTCTGGCTCGGCTGGTTCCTCTACACCACGCTCAAAATATTTATTCCACTGGCCCTAAAGCGCCATGACACTCTGCGCGCCAGCCGGTGGCAGGCGCATACGGAGAAGCTCGCCAAAGCACTGGAGCATGCATGGGATGGAGACTGGTATCTCCGTGCTTACTTCGATGATGGCACGCCACTTGGTTCACACAGGAACACTGACTGTCAGATTGATGCTATCTCACAGTCATGGGCCGTTTTGTCCGGGGCGGCTTCTCCAGAGCGGGCTCATCATGCGCTCCATTCTGCTCTTCAGCATCTCGTGCGGCCAGAGAGCGGGCTGATCCTTGTTCTCACGCCCCCCTTTGATAAGGCCGAGCCGGATCCGGGCTATATTCGCGGTTATCCGCCGGGCGTGCGGGAAAATGGAGGGCAGTATACGCATGCAGCCCTCTGGACGGTCATGGCTGTTGCTGCACTCGGAGACGGTAATCAGGCCCATGCCTTGTTCAACATGCTCAACCCTATTCAGCACTGCCAGACGAAAGAACAGGCAGACCGCTACAAACTGGAACCTTACGTTGTTGCTGCAGACATTTACTCGGTAGCCCCCCATGTCGGTCGTGGCGGGTGGTCGTGGTACACCGGATCAGCCGGCTGGATGCAACGCACAGGGATTGAATCGCTTCTTGGCATTCGCATTCAGGGCGAAACACTTTTAATAACACCCTGTATTCCAAAGAAATGGTCTGAATTTGAAGTTCTTCTTCACTGGCGCAACACGCGCTATCAATGCATCGTCAAAAACCCAAACCGCGTGAGTCACAGCACATCCCCCTCCCTGATCTTAGACAATATCCCTCTTGGGCAAACAGACAGAGTTCAACTCAAAGATGATGGGCAGATTCATATAGTTATATGCTTACTTTAACCGAAAACTCTTTGAATCCTGTTTTCAAAAGCAGGAAAATATCTAAATATTTATGGAAAATGTTGATTAAAGTTCTTGATTCTTGATGTGTTGCATCGAAAGATGTTGGTTTCTATGTGAAGGGTTTCCCTCTGCATTGAAAACAGAGTGAATCATTCTACTATCTGAACTACTACGATGCTGATCTTTGCGACAAACAGCAAGACCGCCATGCATCAATCCGGACGCTGGAGCTTAAGAAGGATTCATTGGTTACGGAGGCAGAATTTGAACCTGTGGCCTTTAGGTTATAAGTTTGTAGGTAAAAGCTGTGCCCCACCACGAAATTCCCCGATGCATCCCGAAGAATACTACTATCTTATTATTTCAATTAAATAAAAAATATTTTTTGGCTCTTCGAAGCGATCAAAATCCTCACTCGTGTGAACGACCGTAAAGATCCAAGCACCGAACGCGGCGAAGAGCGGACCTCCCCCACCATCAGTCAGTTCTGCAAGTTTTTCATTGAGCGGCATGTAAAGACGCATCTGAAATCGACAACACAAGCCGCATCCCAACGTGCGACTACCCTGTTTATCGCGAAAAAAATTGGCCGCCGAAAAAGGATATCCACCACTCGTTCCGATGTCGTCACGTTCCGCTACACCTATCGCCATGTCCCGTATCAGGCCAACCGGACTCTGGGGCTGCTGTCGAAAATATTCTCCCTGGCAATCCTCTGGAGTGTGCTAACCAGACGAAGTCAATCCATGCAAAGGCGTGAAATGCTTCAAGAAGCAGAAGCGTGAACGCTAGCACTACAGTTGCATTTTGTATCGTGAGTGAGAGCACATAGCGTTGGCCTGATGTGTTCGTCGGAAGACGGACCATCTGAGGATATGGGCAACGGGTAGGCGGCGTTGTGCAAGCTTTACAACGAGGCGCCTGATTTCCTGTATGGACCATCGGACAAGGATGATCGTGTTCTGCGTTGTGTTTTTTTCGGTTTCAGTGAGTTTGCCTGATACCGCACACTTGCCATGACGGCGTAGGCAAGCATG